>CAUQOP010000179.1:0-3068 GCA_963519505.1 uncultured Flavobacteriaceae bacterium
CCATGTACCTACCCCATTAGCATCACTGGTAAGGACTTTACCTGCTCCTTGGTTGGTATCTACTATTTTGATAGCAGGTCCATTCGCCACGATATGAACTTTTGTATCTGGCTTATAAGTACCAATTCCCACATTAGGACTAAAATTATGTCCATTCTGATGCCCTAAGATGATAGTATTATCTTTTGAAGTAGCAGTTGTAAGTGTACTAGCCCCTATTCCATTTCCGATTGCTATCACATTATCCAGCTCTCCTGTAGATATAGATTGGAAATTAGCACTACCTATATGAATATTATTTTCTCCTCTTACCCATCCACCTGAACCATTACCAAGGGCGATGTTGTTATTTCCTGTTATATTATTTACTAAAGCATTCAGACCTTGCGCATTGTTATGTTGACCTGTAGTGTTATTTGGTAATGTATTTGCTCCCAATGCGATATTATAAGCTCCTGTTGTATTTACTTTTAAAGCTTCATTTCCAACAGCCACATTATAATTTCCACCATTATTAGATACCATAGAAAGGTTTCCTATCGCCACATTCGCCATCCCTGCAGCATTATTCGTTAATGTAGAATTTCCTATACCTACATTATAGTTTCCTGTAGTATTTTTAGTAAGAGCATTGGTTCCTAGTCCCACATTATGACTCCCTATAGTGTTATTAGAAAGAGCTGATTGTCCTAGTCCCACATTACTCATCCCTACTGTATTTTTGCTAAGTGCATACAATCCGAGCCCCACATTATGATTTCCTGCAGTATTGAAACGAAGAGCATCAAACCCAAGCCCCACATTGTAACTTCCTGAAATATTATTCTGTAATGCCTGAGAACCTATACCTATGTTACTATCTCCCACTGTATTTGTCATCAATGATTTTTGACCGATACCTATATTAAAATTCCCTCCAATATTAGATGTAAGAGAAGTAGTTCCTAATGCGATATTATTTTCTCCTGTGGTATTCGCTTTCAAAGCTTCTGTACCAAAAGCCATATTATTATTACCACTAGTATTGCTGTATAATGCAAAATCTCCTAGTGCCATATTACGATGCTCTACTGTATTACTATATAATGCACCAAATCCATTAGCCACATTACTTGCTCCTGTTGTATTGCTATAGAGTGCATTATAACCTATTGCTGTGTTATTAGCTCCTGTTGTATTTCTATAAAGAGCATCTGTACCAACAGCTACATTTCCAACACCAGAAACCGTATGATATAAAGCATTTTCCCCAACAGCCACATTATATATACCCCCTATATTAGAATACAATGTATTAGCACCTACACCTACATTCCCTCTTCCATCAGCATTAGAACTTAAAGATCTTATACCCACTGCTACATTATTAACTCCTGTGGTATTAGAACGCAAAGCATCTAGTCCTACAGCTATATTATGAGAACCACTTGTATTTGAAAATAAGGCATCTTTTCCTATACCTATATTATGTGGACCTGTTCCCACTCCACTACCATTTCCGCCCACACCAGCATCTTGTGTAATATGGCTGTTAGTCCCCACTAATCTAAGGTCTTGCTCCTGCATAACTCCTTCTGCTATTTTTACCCATTTACTAGTTGCAGTGCTGTAATAATAAAAACCTTTAGAAGTTACATTAGTGGTAGTAGATGTAGTAGCTCCTGAAAAATCAGACACATATACCAATGTAGATTCTTTCAAATTAGCAGCAGCGATTGAATTCAATCTCGCTTTGCTCAGTCTAGGAACAAGCATCCCCTCATTAGTAGTTGCTCCTACTGCCGAATTTGCTGCATTTGGTTTTATATCCAAAGTAGCTTCAGGATTATTTGTGTTTATCCCTACTTTTCCTGTTTGGGAATATGCTAACCCCATAGTCAGCACCCCTAATAAAATAAAGTGTTTTTTCATATATTTATTTTTTTACTATATTCTTATTTTTAAAATCAACAAATCTAATGTCTATTTGATAATTCTATAAATTCAGTGAAAATGTAGTATTTAAGTTTAAAAATTCAAGGTACAAATATAATATTTTTTATTATCCTAACAACAAAAAAGAACCCTTATTTTTAAGAGTTCTTTTTTTAATTTATTGTTTTCTGATTTTCTTACTTAGTTTATGATTTGCAGAAGATGCCGTTAAAACATATATTCCTGCTGGAAGGCCAGAAAAATCTACATCATAAGTCTGCACGCTACTAGGAGCTATACTTCTGATAAGTCTTCCCGACATATCAAATATCTTGATATCATTGATTTTTTCTACCAATTTCACCTTTACCTTATTATTCCCAACCGCCAATACTGTAGGAGAAGCCTCTGCTGGTATCACCTCTGGAGTTATAACCCCAGTATACCCCGTCACTATGATAGAATAAGTCTGCTTTTCTGTATTTACTCCATCATTGTTCACTAAAGTTCCTTTATTAGACACTTCTATTTTATAAACTCCTGCTGCTGGCTGGTCTATAAGAACCTGTTCCACATTATCCACGGTATTATCTCCTTTTATCGCTGGATTACGCGGAGCATTTACATCCAGTTTCCATGGATAATACACTTCATTAGTTTGAATATTAGTTATCCTTAAATCTAAATCATTTACTAATTTTGATTCTCTTATATTATATAACTTATCATAGGTATTATAATTAACATCTTTATACGATGGATCTGTCCAAACAATAGTAGCTTTAAGTGGTTGTGCTCCATCTGTTTTTACCAAGATTTCGTTCTTTTTAGCATTTTTAAGTTCTTTATCTTCAAAGATAACTTTATTTTGTTTTTTCTGAACCAATAGTTCTGCCCCTTTCTTAGCATCCACAAATCCCCATCCATACCAAACATCTGGCCCTATATTTCCTGCCTCTTGCGCTGTATGGATAAGAAGATTTTTAGCTGACGCTGCATTGAGCTTTTGTCCTGCAAAAAGTGACTTATAAATCTGACTCCAAAGCCCTAAAATCCCCGTAACCTGTGGAGCAGAGAAAGAAGTACCATTTCCTATATTATAAGTGGTTGACCCTGTAGTAGATGTAGAAGGATACACTACATCACTTCCTACT
>CAUQOP010000180.1:0-3067 GCA_963519505.1 uncultured Flavobacteriaceae bacterium
AAAGAGTTGTGAAAGAAGATATAAAAGATAAATGGATTCCTGCTGAAATAAAAGGCAAAAAAGTTAGATTCTATTATAATATGCTTATTAGAATGAAGTATCAATGATAAAGAAAGGATAAATTTCTTATTTTTTTAAAAAATATTAGCCCATGAGATTTTTAAAAATATTTGTTTTAGCAGCTGTTTTGTTTTTTGGAGTGGCTTGTGCGCAAGAAACGCCTAAGTCCCTGCCAGTGAAGTCTACTGAAGATAAAAATATTGTCTTGAACTATGTTGATAAGGAAGCTGTTTTTCCAGATGGAGGAGTAAATGGTTTTCGTAATTTGTTGGCTTCAAAGGTAGATACAGATAAAATAAATGAGTATGAAAATCTTCCCAAAGAAGAAGTGAAAAAAATTAAGAAGTTAATTTCACAAAAGAAACCAACCCCCGAAATATTAATATCATCAACTCTAATATTTGCTATTGAGCCAGATGGTACAATGTCCGATATTTCAGCAAAAGGGAAAACCCAATCCTTTAATAAAGAGATAGAAAGAGCGGTAAAATCTATACAGACCAAATGGATTCCAGCTCAAAGAGGGAAGGAAAATGTTAAGTCTTATATGAGAGTGCCCATGAGAATAGCGTTTTAGAATTAAAGATTTGCTTTATTAAGTAATTATGGAGAAAAAACTTATCTTTGAAGAAAATATTAGTTTATGAAATGTTCTAAGTTATTTATTTTGGGAGCTGTTTTGTTTTTTGGAATGGCTTGTGCACAAGAAAAGCCTAAGTCTCTGCCAGTGAAATCTACTGAAGATAAAAATATTGTATTCAACTGTGTTGATAAAGAGGCTGTTTTCTCAAAAGGAGGTATAGATGGCTTTCGTGACTTATTCATGTTAAATGCTGACTTGGATAAAATAGATGAGTACGAAGATTTCCCAGAAGAAGAAAAGAAAAAGATCCAAAAACTTATTTCACAAAAAAAACCTACTCCCTCAGTTATGTTATCTACTACCTTAACCTTCGTAATAGAGCCAGATGGGACAATGTCAAATATCTTGGCAGAGGGAGAAAACGAATCATTTAATAAAGAAATGGAAAGAGTTGTGAAAGAAGATATAAAAGATAAATGGATTCCTGCTGAAATAAAAGGTAAAAAAGTTAGATCCTATTATAAAATGCCTATTAGAATGAGGGTTGAATAATGAAAACTCTCTTCGTAGAAAATACGGAGGGGATTTTTTTGTTTATGAAATAGATAGAGAAGAAAAAAATTGGGATTAAAATTTATTTTTATACTTTTGCGCCCAATTAATTTTATTAGAAATTTAGAAATGAAGAAATTATTTTTATTCGCGAGTGCATTGGTGCTTACCAATCTCTCCGCACAGGAAGTTGCTACGGATAGCACCGTTGTGGAAACACCTAAGAACTGGTCTATAGAAGGACAAAATACCCTAATGCTAAACCAAGCAGCATTCTCTAACTGGGTAGGCGGTGGAGCTAATAATGTGGGCTGGTTAGTAGGAGTAAACTACAATTTCACTTACCAAAAAGACAAAGACCTTTGGGAAAACAATATTATCTTAGGATACGGAAGAAATAATACCCAAGGATTAGGAAACAGAAAAACACAGGATAATATCAATATCAGCACGAACTACGGTAGAGCTATCTCTAAAAGTTGGTATGTGTCTGCTGGAGCGAGTTTTATTTCTCAGTTTGATAATGGATATGCCGATGGAAACAATCCAAGCGCTGCGAAAATATCTAGCTTTATGGCGCCAGGTTACCTGAATGTAGGTGCTGGTTTTACATATAAACCAAATGAGGATTTCACGCTTACTTTGAGACCTGCTAACGCAAGAATGACTTTTGTTTTAGACAAGGATTTACAACACAAAGGAAACTACGGACTTAAAAACGATGGAGACAGCATGCTGTTCCAGTTCGGGTTCTATGCAGATGCTTCTTATAAAGTGAAATTGATGGAAAACATCCATTTGACAAACAAAGCATGGTTGTTCTCTAACTATCTAGACCACCCAGAAAGAATCGCAATGGGATACAGCGGAATTCTTAATTTGAAAATCAACAAGTATATTTCGTCTAACATCACACTGGATCTAGTGTATGACCATAACCAAATCAGAAAAACTCAGCTGAAACAGACACTTGGACTTGGATTTGCTTACAACATCAGCAATGGTGTGAAAAAAGCTGACACATCAAGAAACGCTGACTGGAAACAAAACTAAAATATCATCAACTGAAAAATAAGATTTATCCAAAAGGGTAAATCTTATTTTTTTGTAATATTGTGGTGCGCTAAAAAAATAATTTAAACAATAAATCAAAAAATGAAACCGAGTTTTATTTTCTTGCCGTTGAGTAATGAGAAATACGGCTATATGCTATTGCTTGATACAGGGGAAATTATAGAGTATGAAAACGGAAAAGAAATAGCAAAATTTGGAGATTATGGTTTGTTTAAACAATATTATCTTAAACTTAACCAAAGAGTCTGTATACCTGATGAAATAGAAGGTTTTTTCAGTCCGAATGAACTGGCGAAGAACTACCTTGTAGACCAAGATAAAATCCTAAATATAGAAAATCATATTGATGATTATTTAGCTGTGTTACAAGAAAATTTGTCAATTAAAATTGATAAATCAAGATTAGGAGAAGAAACATATATACTTAAAATTTTTAAAGAAATTAGAGAAGAAATTTCTTATGAAGGTTCTCAGAAATATGAAATTCCCATTATTATTCTATATGGAGAGTATATCCGAGAATTATGCCCACAGAAAAAATGGTGTGTGAAACGAGATTATAATGTGCTGGGGGAGGAGTATTACTATCCTACACTTGAGGATGAAGATATTAGAGATTATGTGCAGGAAATGCTATATAATGAGGGGGATGATAAAATATTTAACTTCCAATATTTGCTGGATATGGCAGAGATAATAAAAAATGAGTAAAAGTTCTGTTTTAGGCATTTTTATAATAAGATGATATTATCATAATACATCAAAAATCCACACGATATGAAACAAGAAGTGTATTTA
>CAUQOP010000181.1:0-3051 GCA_963519505.1 uncultured Flavobacteriaceae bacterium
CCTCTATCTTTGGTTTCGTCCGTTGGCGCCTGAGGGCTGTCGCCATCTCTGCTACAAGAAGAAATACTGAAAACTGCTAAAAACAGCATTAGCATTGTCAAAATTTTGTTTAGTGAAAACTTATTTTTCATAATGTTAAAATTTATTAGAATTAATGATTATTAAAAATTAAATTGTGTTTTGAACTGAATGTCAATCCCCTTTCCATGAATAAAATACCTCAATCTATCGGTATAATTCTTATAAAGTGCATTGGTAAGATTTTCTACACCCAAAAAGAATTTTACACTTTTCTTATTGCTGTATTCCAGCTCGGCTCCTATTTTCAGTCCCAATAAATGGTAGGCATCAGGAGAGTCCGCCACGAGGTCAAAATCAGGATTAAACCTTCTCTGCTTTGCGAAATACTGGTGTTCCACTTTTGCATAAAAATTCTTGAAAACAGAAGTCGGAATATTCCATTTTAAACTCTGCGAAAGCTGTAATGGCGGTATCTGTGGAAGATACGCCTTGGTATGCTGGTCATCCGCATAGACCAAAGAAAGATTGGAATGGTATTCTAAATTTTTAGAAATAGGAATTCCCACTGCCAAATCTCCCCCGCGGAAAAGAGCATCACTCTGCACAAACTTAAATAGCGCTGCTGGCCCAGAAAACAGCTCCCTATACTGATGTGTAGGAATGCTGTAAATAAAATTATTAATCGGCTGAACGAATGCAGACAATTCCGCAAAAAATCTATTTTTTTTGTATGACAATTTATTGACTATTTTCAGACCTTTTTCTGCATTTAGGTTTTTATCACCTACATAATAAATTGGAATTCCGTGCTGTTTTCCATTGATATAAAGCTCATAAGGCTCTGGCGCACGCCACGCATATCCCGCATGAGCCACATATTCCAGATGGTCAGTAATCTGATAATGAACTCCCCCACTGTATGAAAAGCTTGAAAAATCTCTTTTCCCACCATAGAGCTGACCAAACATATCGTAACCCAAAGAATTTATCGTTCTAAAATCAAAACGCCCTCCCAACTCTGCCAGCCATTTTCCTCTTTTAAACTCGGAAATGAAAAATCCTGCGTAATTATTCAAAACAAAATGTGGAATCGTAGGAACTACGCCTGTTCCTGGCACATTGAAATTTTCTTTTCTCAAATAGCTTACCCCAAACTGAGTTTCTAGTCCTCTAAAATGCGTGTTTTTCCAAATCGTTTCCACAAAATGAGAGTCAAGTTTGGTATCTTGCGTAGGAATTGTAGTTCTATCTAACCTTCTGACATCAAACTCTTTTCGATGATTATTTTGATAAGCATAAACCAATTCAAAATGATTATTCGGACTGAGTCTAAATTCTGTTTCACTTTTCAGGAAATAATGAGCCACATTATGCTTTGGAGCTGTAATATCATAGGAAAAACCATATGTCGTAATAGGTCTGCCAAGCTTGAGCCTGCTTTCAAAATCATCTATATTGCTGGAAGCCGCACCATAGAAAATCCCTAATTCTGAGTTATATACACTAAAATACAAATTAGATTTAAATTCATTCTTACGGTATTCCAGCTCGGCAGAATAATTCAGTTCCCGAATTCCTGTATTATGGACATATTAGTTTTGTGCTGTTGAATCTCCTGCATACTTCGCATCTATCTGCTCCCTCCACGCCCAGTTTTTACCCAACGCTCCTTCGAGACCGCCTCCGCCAGAGACTTTCCCTGAATTAGAATTTCCAGAAAGCATCACTGCACCAGCCAGCTTTTCACTATAATTAAGGTTTTTAGGAGACAGTAGAACCACGCCACCAAGCGCACCAGCACCATACCTCACGCTCTGAGCACCCTTTATTATGCTGATATTCTGCGGAATACCGATGCTGATTTCTGGTGCATGGTCATCAGACCAGTCTTGGCTTTCAAGTTTTACGCCGTTATTTAGAATTAAAATCCTTGTGTTTCCCAAACCCTCTATCACAGGTTTTGCGACTGTAGCTCCTGCCTGTCTAAGGGTAATTCCTGCCGCTTTGGACAGTACTTCTGAAAGATTTTGACCTATATTTTCCGAAAGATTTTCTTTAGAAAATTTTACAAGATTATCTGCCGATATGTTTTTATTTACAATTGTAAGCGTGTCAATGTTTTTGGTGGTTACTTCCTGTGAAAAAAGCATATGAAATCCACAGAAAATAATCCCAAATACCAATTTTTGAGTCATATAAAATGATTTAATACAAAAATGTAATGGATAAATTTTAAACCGAATGTTTTTTGTTTGAAAAAGGGAATGCCTTGATTTTAAGTAAAATCAACTATGATATTGACTTTCATAAAAATCAATAAACATTCAATCAAAACTAAGAAAGTAAAGGAGGAGCGCGGGATTGCCACAGAAGAATTATCCTCTCTGATACGAAAATTTTATACGATGAAAAATATGAGAAATATTCATTTACACGAATCTCTGTGAGTGGTTTTTCTGGAAGAATATAGAAATAATTCAGCGTGCATAAAAACCCGCAGTCACAGTCGTTTTTGGTCTGTAAATGTGCTTTATGATAGCAGACTTTATCACTGCATTCTGCTATTTTTTCTGTTTTTTGATGAGTTTCCTGATGATGCAAACGCACAAACAAGCCTGATACATTCATCACGAAGATGAGCAGCAGCACCGAAGCCAAAAAAGTTTTAATATGTTTTGCAGTTTTTATCATCATTATTTGATAACGGACACAAATATAATCTAAATTTCCGAAAATAAAAATTCATTACTCAAAAATTTACCAGAAGCTTCCTCTACACTATACTCTCCTATTTTAGTTCTTCTAAGCTGAGTAAGATAGGCTCCTACGCCCAGCTCCTGCCCTATATCATGAGCCAGAGAGCGAATATAAGTCCCCTTGGAACAGCCCACTAAAAAACGAACATAGGGAAATTCTATCTGAATGTCTTTAATATAATGAATTGTAGTTTTTCTGGATTTCATCTCTACTGAAGTTCCTGCTCTCGCCAAGTCATAAGCCCTCTCACCATCGACCTTTATCGCCGAAAAA
>CAUQOP010000182.1:0-3040 GCA_963519505.1 uncultured Flavobacteriaceae bacterium
GGGTATGGTTTGTAATGAGTAGGAATTTCATATGGAGTATGGTTGCTCACAGTGAGGGAAAAGACCATTTTTGGCTTTGAAGGAGACTGCTGAAGCTGGTCTTTTATATAATCAAATAAATAGCCATCGTGAGTTCCCCAAGCAAAATCCTCAGCATTAGGGAATTTTTGTTTGATGTGAGAACTTCCTTTGATAATATCAAAACCTTGTTTTTTTATGAATTTGTCCGTATTTCTCCATGAAAGGTGCGCACCTGTTATAAAATAAGTCTCGTAGCCTTGTTCTTTGAAAGGCTTTGAAATGGATGAACTGAATGAGGTGTCAAAATAAGGCGACTGCGAGATGATGCCTTTCGGAGTGTTTACCATAAGGTTTTCTAATGAATATATGGTTCCGTTGAAGGATGACAAACCGTTTTTGAAATAGTATAATTCGGGTAAAATATCATTCAAATCACCTAAAAGATTGAGTTCTTTGGAATGGAGTTCAAAATAATGATTGCTCATACTTTCCATAAGGATAAATACGATGTTGGGCGGATTTTTCTCTAAAAACTCATTATGAGCCGTTGTAGAATACAAATTCTTGTCAAAATCATCAATAATATTTTCGCGATAAACTTCCTTTACTTGCTCGAATGAACTAAATCCATTCACCTTTAATTCTTGGGCAATGTCAGGAGTGATAAGATTGTCGTTTAATTCTGTTTTTGCGAATTTTAGGGCGTAAACAGGATTGTAGCAAAGAGCATTAATAAACTCATTTGTGCCTATATTGGTATGTTCTCTACGGAGGGTAAATTCGCCTAAGCTTCCTCTCATTCCTGCGATGAATAGAGGGAAAACAGCTAAGAAAAATAAAGTTTTCTTTGATACAGGATAAGTATTTATGCTAAAGTTTTTCTTAATTTTCTTGTGTAAAAGTAGAAAACTAACGATGCTGAGAGCATAAATGATAAATATTTTGAATACAGGATAGTCTGTCCATACGGATTTTAGGACAGCTTTCGTATCATCATTAAATATTCCAAAGAATAAGATATTAATATGTGATTGGAAAAATTGGTAATAAAAAAAATCTATGATGAAAAGAGAAACATAAACAACTAAAACAAAAACTAGATAAAAACAGCTGAAAGATAGATATATCTTCTCGAAATTAGTGGTAAATCTTTTAGGAACGAATAGCGAAAACAGCCAAAAAACAGCCAAAGGCAAAAAAGCGTAGCATATAGCAGATATATCAAAACGAGGGCCTACAATGAAAAAGGCATAGAAAATATCGGAAAGATACTCTCCAAGCTGAGACCATTTTCCATAAACTGAAAAAAATATAAAACGATTGATGAAGAATAAACAGATGAAATAAAAAAAATACTTAAGTCCGTTTAGTGTAACTTTTTTAAACAGGTATAAATTTATCATGTAACATAAATGATTTATAAAAATAAATAGAATCCAAAAATTGGACTCTATTTATTCCTTTAACTTTTTATTAGTGTCCGTGACCATCGTGTTCGTTATGTTCTTCTTCGGTTTCAGAAGCCTCAGGAACAGTAGCAGTCAGACCTGTTTGTTTGTTTAGAATATCGATAAGCTCTGTCAGCTGGATATTAGAAAGTCCAAGAACAGTCTTACTCGCAACCTTTCCATCTTTATCTAAAATCATGAAACTAGGAAGCTTAAATCCATAGATATGTAGTTGTTGTGCCGCCTCAGATTTTAGCCCTCCTTTAGCATAAAGATTAACTCCTGTAAAGCCGTTTAATAATGATTTAGAAGTCTTTTGGAACTGCTTCACATCATCATCCATATTGACATAGGCTACATTTAGTTTTGCTTTATAAAATTCAGTAATTTCTTTTAATGCAGCAGCAGATTGTACAATATTTGGTGCAAAAGAGCTATAGAAAATTAGTAAAGTAGGTTTTCCTTTAAGTTCGCTTATTTTATAAGCTTTTCCATCCTGTTTTATGAAATTTACTTCTGGTAATGCAGAACCTACTTTTGGTCCTACAATCGCAGTGTAAACTCTTTCTAAGTCTTTTTTAATGTTTTCTGATTTTACCTTTTCAGTGAGCGCCTTTAGAACTTGTTCAATTTTATCATTTTGAGGATGAAGGTCAAATTGAGTAGCAATATATGCAGCCAAGTAGTCTTTTTGCTCTTGTGAAAATTCCTTTCTAGTTTCTAAAAACTTCAAGAAAACCTCTGTTTGTGTAGTTTTAGTATCATTAAGGAAAGGAGTAGCAAATTTTCTGAAATCAGGTTCTAGTTTTCCTAAAAGATACTGTCTATAGGCAGGAAATTCTTTGATTAAAGCTTCTTTTTCAAATTTTTTCTGACTTTCTTTGAAATTCGCAGATACTTTAAAATCAGGATTTTGGGTCATCTGTCCGTGCATCATTTCATATTGAGAACTTATCATCAGAAGATTCACCATCAGGTCGCTCTTTTTCCATTATATTACATCCTTTTCAGCATTTTTAGATTTATCAATTTCATCTAATTTCTTATTGATATCAGCAGAGTATTTTTCTATCTCTTTGATGAAATCATTTTCGTTTTTTGCTAAAACAGCTTGGTTTAATTTAGAAAAGTATGAAGTGATGAATTTTTGACTTTCAATCAAGAATTCATTGTTTCCTTGTCCTTTTCCGCTGATTTTCAGGTCTTCAGGGAAAGTAGAACCATTTCCTTCCAGATTTAGATTTTCACCATTTTTTAAATATAAGAAATTTACTTTTCCTTGGTATACCAGAGCGTAGATTCCGTCTTTTTTTACACTGATAGTATCAGAAAAATTTCCTTTTTCATCTATGCCAATATTCGCAATAGGAAGTGTGGCAACGGATGAAACATCTATAAGCTCTATTCTGCTTAGCGGTGCAGGATTATTGATTTTTCCTGTAAAAACTAAATCTTTTTTGGAGCAAGATATAGCAAAGACAGCGAATAAAATAAGCAAAAAATATTTTTTCATAATATGCTGGTTTTTAACTATTTATAGTCCTCGTTTTCATCTACTCCCTCATCATAGT
>CAUQOP010000183.1:0-3035 GCA_963519505.1 uncultured Flavobacteriaceae bacterium
CTCTTAGTGTTACTTTTGCTCCAATTGGAACACCTCTTCTCAATTTGAATGATGCTTCATCTTTTTTAGAGATTGTTCCTACTGCTTTTTGTCCAGTAATTGCTGTAAGTTCTTCTACCGCATAATCTACAATCTTCTTATCTTGTACTGCATCTCCCAAACCTTGAGAAAGTACGATTTTCTCTAATCTTGGTACTTGCATAACAGACTTATACCCAAATACTTCCATCATAGCTGGAACAATTTTTTCTTTATATAATTTTTTGGGTCTAGCTATGTATTCCATCTTTTAGTCTTTTATAAAATTTCACCAGATTTTTTTGCAAATCTTACTTTTTTATCTCCTTCCATTCTGTATCCAACTTTTGTAGCTTTTCCTGTTTTAGGATCTACTAATGCTAAGTTAGAAATATGGATTGAAGCTTCCTTTTCTACAATTCCTCCTTGTGGATTAGACGCAGACGGCTTTACATGCTTCTTTACGATATTAAGACCTGCAACTACAGCTCTATTTTTATCTTTAATTACAGCAATAACTTCACCCGTTTTACCTTTAATGTTTTTGTTACCTGTTGTAACAATTACATTATCTCCTTTTTTGATTTTTAACTTTGTCATCTTTCTAGAATTTATAAAACTTCAGGGGCTAATGAAATTACTTTCATATATTCTTTATCTCTCAACTCTCTAGCAACAGGCCCGAAAACACGAGTTCCTCTCATTTCTCCCGCTGCATTGAGCAAAACACAAGCATTGTCATCAAAACTGATGTATGAACCATCTTTTCTGCGAACAGCTTTTTTAGTTCTTACTACAACAGCCTTAGACACTTGTCCTTTCTTTGCATTTCCTGATGGAGTAGCATCCTTAATAGTAACTACAATTTTATCACCAACAGAAGCATATCTTCTTCTAGTACCACCTAGAACTCTGATTACTAGCACTTCTTTAGCACCAGTGTTATCAGCTACTTTTAATCTTGATTCAGTTTGTAACATTACTTAGCTCTTTCTATAATTCTTACTAATCTCCATCTCTTATTCTTACTCAAAGGTCTAGTTTCTTGGATTAGAACTGTATCACCTTCGTTACATTCGTTGTTCTCATCATGTGCAGTATATTTTTTCGTTTTTAATACGAATTTACCGTACATAGGATGTTTCATTCTCATAGTTTCACTAACAACAATGGTTTTTTCCATTTTATTGCTCGAAACTATTCCTATTCTTTCTTTTCTTAAATTTCTTTCCATGCTTAAAATGAAAATTATTGTTTGTTAGTTAACTCGGTTTCAAGTCTTGCGATTGTTCTTCTTAAATCTCTGATTTGAATAGGATTTTCTACTGGGCTAATTTTGTGAGCCAATCTTGTTTTGCTATAAGTAGCTCTCAACTCTACTAATTTCGCCTTGATATCCTCTACGCTTAAGTTCTTAATTTCAGCTTGTTTCATAATTTCGAGATTTATTGTGGTTGAACAAAATCATTAGCTACTATGAACTTCGTAACTACTGGAAGTTTTTGTGCAGCAAGTCTTAACGCCTCTTTTGCTACTTCGTAAGGTACTCCTCCGATTTCAAACATTACTCTTCCTGGTTTTACTACAGCTACCCAGTATTCTACAGCACCTTTACCTTTACCCATCCTTACTTCAGCTGGTTTTTTAGTAATTGGCTTATCTGGGAATATTTTAATCCATAGTTGCCCCTCTCTCTTCATATATCTTGTAGCAGCGATACGAGCCGCCTCAATCTGTCTTGCAGTGATCCAAGCACCTTCCATGGCTTTAATTCCGAATGTTCCGTAAGCTAACTGAGCTCCTCTGTTAGCATTACCTTTCATTTTCATTTTATGAACACGACGGAACTTGGTTCTTTTTGGTTGTAACATAATTTTAGAATTTTAGATCTTAGATTTTAAATTTTAGATTTTAAAAGGTAACGGCATTTAAAATTTTCAATTTCAAACCTAAAATTTCATTAATTATTTTCTTTCTCTTTTTTTACCTCCTCCTGATGCAGGTCCTTTCTTTTGTGGCTGTCCTACAAGTGGAGAAAGTTCTCTCTTACCATATACTTCACCCTTCATAATCCACACTTTAACACCCAATCTACCATAAGTAGTGTGTGCTTCTGCGATATGATAATCTATATCTGCTCTGAATGTAGATAGAGGAATTCTTCCTTCTTTGAAAGATTCTGATCTCGCCATTTCAGCTCCGTTCAATCTTCCAGAAATCTGAACTTTTATTCCCTCTGCTCCCATTCTCATAGAACCAGCGATAGCCATTTTAACAGCTCTTCTGTAAGAAATTCTGTTTTCAATTTGCTTAGCGATACTATCTGCAACCAATACAGCGTCTAGTTCTGGTCTCTTAATTTCAAAGATGTTAATTTGAATATCCTTATCAGTGATTTTCTTTAACTCTTCTTTTAATTTATCAACCTCTTGACCACCTTTACCAATGATTAAACCTGGTCTTGCTGTAGTGATTGTAACTGTAACTAACTTTAATGTTCTTTCTATAAAGATTCTAGAGATTCCACCTTTAGATAATCTAGCTTCAAGGTATCTTCTGATCTTATAGTCTTCTGCGATTCTATCTCCATAATCATTTCCTCCAAACCAGTTAGAATCCCAACCTCTAATGATTCCTAATCTATTACCAATTGGATTTGTCTTCTGTCCCATACCTTGATTATTGATTTTCTGATTTATTACCTAAAATTAAAGTCACATGGTTAGATCTTTTTCTAATTCTGTAACCTCTACCTTGTGGTGCTGGTCTCAATCTTTTTAATTGTCTAGCACTATCCACATAAATCTCTTTTACAAAAAGATTTGCTGCTTCTATATCAGCGTTAGGGTTTTTCACCTGCCAGTTAGCAATTGCTGATAACAACAATTTTTCTAACTTATTAGAAGCCTCTTTTTTAGAGTATTTTAGGATATATAATGCTTTATCTACATTTTCTCCACGGATGATATCAGCAACTAATCTCATTTTTCTTGGAGAAGAAGGACAATCATTTAGAC
>CAUQOP010000184.1:0-3029 GCA_963519505.1 uncultured Flavobacteriaceae bacterium
ATTTAAGTTCGCTTCCACCCATATGTGGAGAGGAAAGCCATATTTTAGATTTCATAACTATCTCTTTTACTAATTATTATACTTTATTATTCGTGCTGGGTTGCCCACTACCACTGCAAAATCAGGAACATCCTTTATGACCACTGCTCCTGCGCCTACCGTAGCCCATTTCCCTATCTTAATGCCCTGAATAACAGAGGCTCCAATTCCCACATGCGTTCCCTCTCCCACTTCTACATTTCCTGCCAAAGCTGCATTGGGCGAGATGTGTGCAAAATTCGAAATTTTACAATCATGCTCCAAAACCGCACCAGTATTGATGATGCAGTGTTTTCCTATCTCTACACTTGGATTGACCGCTACATTTGCCATGACAACTGTCCCCTCTCCTATTTTAGAATGAACCGAAATGGCAGCTGTCTTATGAACGGCGATTTGATACTGAAACTTATATTTCTCGGAAATTTTTTTTCTATTGGTATTGTTTCCCACAGAAATGATGGCTGCTTTATTTTCTCCTATCTGACTGCTGTGCTCCACACCGATACCGAAAATATTATCTGTTCTAGGATTGTCATCATATATTTTCTCCACCTGCACACCATTTCCCTCCAAAATATCTATAATTACTTTTGCGTGTCCGCTTGCTCCAAATAATATCATCTCGTATTTCCTTTAAATTCCTCTGATGTAGCCTGTCCCTGTTCATTGATTCCTTCTGATTTTACCACCTTTAACACAGTCAGTATCAGTATTTTAATATCTAATAAAAAACTCACATTATCGACATACCAAACATCATATTCAAATTTCTTTTCCCAGCTTATACTATTACGCCCATTGACCTGTGCCCATCCCGTGATGCCTGGTTTGACCTCATTTCTTCGGCGCTGAAAATCATTATAAAGCTCCAAATACTGCGGTAAAAGCGGTCTTGGCCCTACAAGAGCCATATCTCCCTTGATGACATTCAGCAGCTGTGGAATTTCATCCAAAGAAGTTTTACGGACAAAACCGCCTATCTTGGTGAGCCTGTCTGCATCTGGCAGGAGATTTCCGTTTTCGTCCTTTTTGTCAGTCATGGTTTTAAATTTGATGATTTTAAAAATCTTCCCGTTCTTCCCTGGACGAAGCTGAAAAAAGAACGGCTTCCCATCATTGGCAAAAAATAAACCTATCAGAACCACCCCGAAAACAGGACTTAAGAATAAAAATCCTACAAGCGCAAGCACGAAATCTATAACAGGTTTAATAAAATTTTTATACATATCAAAAACTGACTTTAAACACTTTGTAACAAACTTTCATACTCCTCCAAAAGAGCTTTCCAGACCACAGACTGCTCATACCTATTTTCTATCATTCTGCGGCTGTTTTCTTTCAATTTAATATATAAATTTTTGTCTCTTGCCAAAGTTAGCATTTTTTCTTTTAATTTTTCTACATTTTTAGACGGAATAATCAGCCCGTTTTCTCCTTCTACAATGATTTCATTACAGCCATTGATATCAGAAACTATGCTCGGCAGCCCCATGGCTCCTGCCTGCATGACCACATTAGGAAATCCCTCGCGATAACTTGGAAAAGCCAATGCATCAGAAATAGCAAAAAATGGACGAACATCCTGCTGAAAGCCCACAGAAATGATATCTCTATTTTGATTTATTTCAGCCAAAGTTTCTGGATTCAAAGGGTCTAAATCACTCTCCAAACCTCCTACCAAAAGGAGTTTTATACCTATCTGTTCATTATTTTCTGCTGCCTGAAGCTGGGAAAACGCTTTTATCAGTTCATTTATTCCTTTGTCACTGACAATTCTTCCAACAAACACAAACACAAAGTCATCAGGCTGAATGTTCAATTTCTCTCTAAGTACAACTCTTTCTGTTTCAGACACTTGGTCTGGACTAAAAAATGTAGTATTTATTCCATTAGAAGAACCATTGCCTATGATTTTCAGTTTATTACTTTGAGTAAAATTATTTTGCAAGATAAAATCATACAAGCCTTTGGAATTCGGATAAACCCTTGTAGCAGAGCTGTATGTGAGTTTTTCCACAAAGTTTAAAATCTTTCTTTTAATTCCTGTCGCCTCCATCAAAGGCAGTCCCGCCACGGTATGCAGACGATGTGGCACTCCTGCTAATCTCGCTGCCAGCATTCCTATAATTCCTGCTTTTGGCGTATGGGTGTGAACTATCTGTGGTTTTTCTTTTCTCAAAAAATTCCACATTTCCCAAAGCGATTTCAAATCCTGAAACGGCGTTATCTTACGGGACATATTGATAGCTTTCATCACAACCCCTTCATTTTCAACAACTTCTTTCAGATCCTCCCCTTCGGATGAAACCCCTTTCACATCAAATCCATTAGAAGCCATAAACCGCAACTGCCCTTTTAAAAGCACTTTAAAAGATATCGGCACGGTAGTTATACGAATGAGTTTTTTCAAAATATTTTATTTCTATTTGGTTGCTAAATATGTGTTTTTGTACCACTTTTGGAAACAGTAAAAAGTCCAGATTTTAAAGGAATTGTCCTCCACAGAATTCAGGTGGTTGAGAACAATTTTCTTAATATTCTGAATATCAAATATATCCTGCTCTTCTAGGAATTTATCATCTATATAGCTCAAAAGCTCACTTCTCATCCCTTGTCTCAACCAGTCTCCAACAGGAACTCCGAAGCCTTTTTTAGACTTTTCCAAAAACTGCTCTGGAAACTCGTTTTCAAAGGCTTTTTTCAGAATCATTTTCTTGTTATTTCCTTTCAGCAGATACTCATCTGGAAGGCTCAGGGTGTAATTCCAAATCTCTCTGGTCAAAAACGGAGCCCTGCATTCCATAGATGCCAGCATACTCGTTCTATCCACTTTTACAATCATATCCCCTTCTAGACTTATCATTTTATCTACATTCCTAAAATCTGTGAGATTTTTAGGATTTGGGATTCTTTGCTGATAATACGCCAAAGGATTTTTGACTCTGTCTTTTTCATTGAGATAAATGGACATTTACTTGTCCGTGAAA
>CAUQOP010000185.1:0-3018 GCA_963519505.1 uncultured Flavobacteriaceae bacterium
CCCTTTACCATAAACTTGTTTTGTATTTTTCTTTATAAAAAGTATTGAATAAGACAAAGAACTCATCCAAAGCCTTTTCTTCCGTTTCAAATTTATAAAAAAGGATATTAGCCCATCCCATAGTATTATTAATGTTATATTCCTTTCTTAGCCATTCATAGAATTCGGTATATAGTACATCAGCCTTTACATCTTCTTTTTCATCACGATGATACCAACCATTAACAAAGGCTTCAAAACAAAATATGCTATGTTTCCTAATATATAGTTCAGGAATAGGTTTAATAAGTTTTATGAGTTCTACAATAGTCATATTGAAAAATATTAAAATTCAGTTTTTGTTTCTGTATTTGTTATATTAGCATATTATGCTTTTAACAACTCATTTGAAATATTAATATATTTAATAAAATAGGATTATTTTTCCCTTAAAACTATGTATTCCGCCCAGAATTCAATCTTTTGTCCTTCATAAAACTCTAAATAAAAATATCCTCTCCTATCATCCAAAAGTTCCCTTAATTTCCCTTTAGTTTCAAATCTGCCTCTATACAAAGTATCTATTGTAAAACCCTCTGTTTCTTTTATTTGGGGGTAAAAAGAAAAATTAGTAATAGTTACATTTATAAAATTAAAAATTATATTTTTATTTTCTTCAATATGGTTTAAGTATATAAATAACTCATTATCACAATAGAATAATTTTTGACAATAATAGTCATTATGAAAATCATAATAAATATTATTAAATTTATATTGAATTAAATTTTCAAAAAGAGGTATTGAAGTTACATTTAGCATAATTACAAGTGATTTATTTTCTGTTTTATGATAGGGTTATTTACAAATTTTCTTCAAAGCTCATAGATTTTTCTATTGATAATCACTTTATGAATAAATAAAAGGCGCAGAACATGAGTCTGCACCTTTCGTTATATGAGAAACCTAAATAGATTAGTTTCCTTTTTTAGCATCCTCTATCATTTTTTCGTTTGCGGTGATAGCAAACTCCACTCGTCTGTTTTTAGCTCTTCCAGTCTCTGTATCATTAGAAGCCACAGGCTCAGATTCTCCCATACCAATAGCCGTAAATCTACTTGATTTTAGACCTTTTGATTTAAGGTAATTTACTACCGCATCAGCTCTTCTTACAGAAAGCTTTTGGTTGTAATCATCAGCTCCCTTGGCATCAGTATGTCCATAAACATTGATGTTTGTGTCAGGATTGTTTTTGAAAACCTCTGCTACTTTGTTCAAGTTGCTTTTTGCAGTAGAAGTCAAATTAGAAGAATTGAAATCAAAATTTACGCTGTTTTCATTCAAAACTACTTTAATACCTTCTCCTACACGCTCTACTTCTGCACCAGGAAGGGCTGTTTTTATCTCACGAGCTTGTTTGTCCATCTTGTTACCGATGACACCACCAGCTACACCACCTACGATACCACCTAGAACAGCACCCATAGTTCCTTTACCACCTTTACCGATGTTGTTACCCAAGATACCTCCGATAACAGCTCCACTGGCAGCACCTATAGCTACACCTCTTTGTGTATTATTAGAATTTTTGATGGCTTCACAACTTGTGAATAATAATGAGCCAGAAAGCCCAAGTGCCACTACATATGGCTTATTAAATATCTTCATAATATAAATTATTTTACTCGTTGGAATTGATAATATACTTTAATAACTTCCCCTTCAAAAGGTACGCTCTGTGTAAGGGTAAAACTGTCTTTTTGCTGATTTTCTAGCTGAAGCACATATCCTTCTGTGATTTTTTTAGCTTTTACATTATCTTGAAGTTTTTTGAATCTAAATTCTTTGTTTTTTGTAACTTCAAATTTGATGGCTTGTCTCACCATAGGACAATCTCCTTTTCCGTTTAGGCTGTAGCTTCCAGAATAGTTGTTAGGAATCAGTTTCCATGTTCCTCCTACAAAGCACTGAACATCAACATTTTCGTGGAAAGGCTTTAGTTTAAATTTTTTATCATAGTCTACAGAAGACACTACCCATTCGCCTTTTAGGTCATAATTAGTCAAAGTATGGCTTTGCTGTGTAGCAGACCCTTGTGATTTACAAGCTGTCAGGAACAATGCTCCCAAACCTACTGTTAATAAGAATTTTTTCATAATTTCTAAGATTTCAATTTTTATAATAACTGCTAAATTATACAAATTTATTTTAACAAAAAAGAAAATCTTGTTTTTTAAGAAATTTTTATATTTTATTTAGTACTTTTGTAAAGATTTTTCTTTGATCTAAAAGAAAAAATAATGCTTTGATAATCAATAAATTTATATATCAGTATGAGAAAAAACATTATTTTATTAGGGCTTTTAGCTGGTACAAGTTTGGCTTTTGCCCAAACAGGAAAAGTAGGGGTAAACACGAGTAACCCAGAGGCTACTCTAGATATAAAGCCCAGCGCAGCAAATGCAGTAACAACAGCAACTACAAACGAGGGGGTTTTGATTCCAAGAGTAAGTAAAGCGAGACTAAATAGCATTGCTACTACTAATTTGAAAGAATCTACTTTAGTATATGTAGATAACATCTCAGGAACTACAAATCCAGTAACTTCTAATGTAACTTCTAAAGGTTTCTATTACTATAGTACTACCGATAGCAAGTGGGTAAAAATAGCTGAAGGAACTACACAAGAACAGGACCTTAGACTAGTAGGTGGTAGTAACCATATTACACAAGATGCAGGTCTTGGAGGTAATGGTACTACTGTAGGTGGCGGTGGTCAAAACATAGGTATTGGACCAGGAGCATTATTCTCACTAAATGGAGGTGGAAGTAATTTAGCTATAGGGGCTAGAGCCCTTTACTCTAATGCGGGTAGTGGAAGTAATTTAGCTATAGGTAATGGAGCTCTTGCCAATTATACAGGTGGTGGTGGTTTTGCGATAGGTCATAATGCTTTCGGAAATGGTGGTGGCAATGGTGTTGCTGTAGGTAACGACGCTTTTAGGTCTGGAGGTTCAGGTGTTGCTGTAGGTAACAGTG
>CAUQOP010000186.1:0-2997 GCA_963519505.1 uncultured Flavobacteriaceae bacterium
TCATCACTGCTGCAATAGGTGTGATTATCAATGCTGTTTCGGCGTTTCTTTTTTTTAAAGGACAAAAACACGATATCAACATCAAAGGGGCTTTTCTGCACTTGATGGTAGATGCTTTGGTTTCGGTGGGCGTGATTATCTCTGGGGTGATTATCTATTTCACAGGCTGGAATCTTGCGGATGTGGTTATAAGTTTCATCATCGCTGTGGTGATTTTGATTTCTACTTGGGGGCTTTTGACAGAAAGCGTTAAACTCAGCCTAAACGGCGTACCAGAGGGCATTAACCCTAATGAAATCCAAAAGCTGATAGAGGAAATCCCTGCCGTAGAACAGACCCACCACCTCCATATATGGGCAATGAGCAGCTCTGAAAACGCCCTGACCGTCCATCTGGTGGTAAATGAGGGAATAAGTTTCCAAGAAATGGAACAAATAAAAAAAGAACTCCGCCACAAGCTGGAACATCACAACATCCAGCATTCTACCTTTGAGATAGAAAGCTCTGGCTGTAAATGCGACCAAGAGTTTTGTAAATAACAAAAAACAACCGCTCACACAGAACGGCTGTTTTTATTTGTAATTATTGTTTGTTTTGATATAAAATTTTATTCAATCGGATGATGAAATCCACATTCCTTACTCCTGGGGTCACATCTTCCAGATCTATTTTATATACCTGATTATTCCTCACTGCATTGGTATTTTTCAAGACAGGATTGGTTTTGAAGAAGTTGATTTTCTCCTCTATCGGCTCTGGGCGAGACTGAATGTCTATGATGAAAATAGCATCTGGATTTCGCTCTAAAACACTTTCAGGCGTCACGAACTCAAATCTTTTATCCAAATCTGCATAGATATTTATCCCATGAGCTTTATTGACAAGGTCTGTCGCCAAAGCACTAAAAGCCGCCACTCCTCCTTTATACGAAAGTATCAGAACCTTCTTCTTTTCGCCATCTTTTGGAACTACTAAATCCTTTTGGGCTTCATTATATTTGTTTTTCAACTTAGTGACAAGCGCTTCGGCTCTGTCTGGAACATTAAAAATCTTACCCAATAGAATAATATCATCATAGACATCATCCAGCGTAGGATTTTGGATATCATCCAAACTTCTAAAGTTATAAGGCGCTATTCCTAATTTCATCAGTTCCTCTGGTGAACCTGCTGTTTCTTCATTAATATTCCCTGCCGCGAAATCTGGTTTAGCAAGTAAGAAAGCCTCTTTATTCATCCTGAAACCGTGGCCTTTCAGTTTCTGAGGCACCTTTTCATAGGCTTCTCTATACTCAGGAAGAAGCTCTCCCTCCGTACTTCCTATGATGATTCTGTCTTCTAATCCCAATGCGAGAAGAACCTCCGTAGTATATGGATTAAACAGCGCTGCTCTCTGAGGCGGTGTAGTAATGACCACGGGAAGATCCCTGTCAGCATCTTTATAAATATACTCTACTCTATTTTCATTTCCTGTATTGGCTTTTGCTGTGGTATCTTCTTTCTCTGAACAAGACATCACTGCCACGGCAGTCAAAGCCAAAAACAATTGTTTTTTCATAAAACTATATTTTAAATTTATTAGAAACTATATTTTACATTAAACATCACATTTCTCGGCGTTCCAGAGAATAGCCTTGTGTAGTCAAACGCCCCGCCCCAGTATGTTTTGTTAAATAAATTTCCTACATTCACAGCCAGCTGCATTTTGTTTAATTTATAATAAACTGCTGCATCTACCACTACATAAGAAGGAATAGATAAAGTTCTGTCCGCCCATGCTATTCTATCTCCTACATAGTTTCCTCCTAATCCTATTCCGAAATTTTTCAGCGCTCCTTCCTCGAAATTATATCTTGTCCATAAGTTGAAGCTGTGTTTAGGAGTGTTTCCACTTCTGTATCTTTCACCATTTTCTGTCGTCTTAGCATCGATGAAAGAATATCCAGCATTAACCTGCCAGTTTGGTAAAATTCTACCGATAACCTCCATCTCTATCCCTTGAGAACGCTGATCACCTCCTTCTATCTTTAATGCATCATTATCATTAGGATCATCCATCAATACATTTTGCTGATGAATATTAAAATAAGCAATGTTTGCATTCAGTTTTCCATCCAGCCATTCTGTTTTCAGTCCTCCTTCCAGCATTTTAGATGTCATCGGCGAGAATGGACCACCATAAGCTGTAGTTCCTAAATAAGCATTAGTCTGCACCTCAAATCCTTCTATATATGATGCATATACATTCATGTTTTTAGTCGCCTCATAGATAACGCCTAATCTTTTCAGCAGTTTGTGCTGTTTTGTGGCAGCTTCATTTTTAAGTTTATAATTCGTTTTATCTAAATACCATTCTTGCCTGATACCGAAATTAACGATAAATTTTCCATAACTCATTTGATTCATTAAATAAGCTCCATTGGTCATAAAATACAAAGGAGTTATTTCTAATCTTTGAAAAACATAATCATTCAAATTCGCTACATAGTATTTAGGATTTTGTAAATCAAAATGAGGTACATTTGGAACAGGGTTCCCATTAGCATCGGTTACATAATCACTAGCCTTAGTTTTGTCAAACTTATTGGCAACTTTTCCGTTTGTCAATCTGTATCCTCTCGCCCTATTCCATCCTCCATTTCTACTCACTTCAAAAGCGCTCAGGTCATACCCTGCAACCATTTTGTTTTTCAGGTTTCCGATATTAAAATCAAAATTAAAATACGCGCTAAAGTTATCCGAGTATGTCTTTTGTCTTCTTTGAGAAACCTGCATTTCTACCAAAGTAGGTATAGCCTTCCCTGCAATATCTTGAGCAAATTTATTAGCCGTTCTATGCTCTAACAAATCTTCATCCCAGATATGTTTCATATAGGACATATTGAGACCTATTTTGTCTGTAAACTTGTGAGAAAGGCTACTCATCACAGTGAAATTAAGGTTTTTATTGTAGTCATTAGAAGCTCCTATGGCAAAGCTTATAGGTGTGGTATGCAAG
>CAUQOP010000187.1:0-2993 GCA_963519505.1 uncultured Flavobacteriaceae bacterium
TTTGAGATTTTGTGCATAGAGTGAATGCTCACATACAGCATATCGCCGTTTTTATAAGAAATTTTGATACACTCCTGCGTTTTGCCGTCATTATTTACTTTGACTAGTCCCATAAATTTACCGATTCCGTGGTCTATGTGCGTGATGTAATCGCCGACTTGCAGCTGCATCAGGTCTTTTAAAGTCAAATGTTCAGACTTGGCGAAAGAGTCTTTGGTTTTAAATCTTTGGTAACGGTCAAAAATCTGATGGTCAGTATAAACCGCGATTTTATAATGGCTGTCCACAAAGCCCTCATGAAGCTCTGACTGAAACGCCGTGAAAAGATGATTAACCGCATCCTGCTGATGTTCAGTGGCTAAGGTCTCGATGATTTCTGTCAGTCTGTCTTTTTGTTTCTCAGAAGAAAAGGAAATCCAGACTTCGTAGTCTTGCTCTTTTTTGGTGATAAGATCCTCTATCAAAAGTTCAAAATTCTTGTGAAAACTCGGCTGTGGAGTTTGGCTCAGCTGAATGATTTTTGATGAAGGGCTGTTTGAAAAATCAATAGTTCTGAATTTCTGAAAACATCTTGAAAACTCTACGCTGGAAAGAAACAGCTCGTGAGGCTCTCGGTGTTTGATGGTTTTGCTCAGTTTATCAAATTGATTTTGAGCCTTTTGGTAAAAAGTTTCAATTTTATCCAAACAAGAATAAGCGTTTTTGATGATAATCAAGCTGCCCGAAGGCAGCAAGTCAAAAAACGGAACTTTCTCGTCTTGTGTGGAAAGATTGATATTAGAAACCAATTGAAACTCATCTACTTTCTCCACGGAAAGCTGGGTTTCTATGTCAAAAGTTTTGATGCTTTCTATTTCATTCCCGAAAAATGTGATTCGGAAAGGTTTTTCATTTGAGTAGGAAAAAATATCTACAATTCCGCCTCGAACGGCGAATTCACCAGGTTCGGAGACAAAATCTGTCAAATTAAAATGAAACTGATTGAGCAGTTCTTCCGTAAAATCAAAATCCAGTTTTTCGCCCGTTTTTATACGGTGAGAAATCATTTTGAAATCCTCTTTTTTCAGAACTTTTTCATTTAGAGCAGAGATATGAGCTACGATTATTTTTTGTTTGTTATTGAGATTCAGTTGGTTAATCACCTCCGTTCTCAAAACCAAATTGGCGTTTTTAGTCCGCTCCTCCTGATAAGGCTCTGTGTAGGAGTTGGGCAGGTGCAGGACATTTTCTTCGCCGACAAGTTCCTCCATTTCGGTGGTCGTGTAGTGGGAATCTTCCTCGTCATCGGTAATCAACAGAATGGTTTTTTGCTGACTTAGGAAAGCCTCGGCAGCGAGAATGCTCACGGCGGAACCTACAGCTCCTTTCACGGAAAGATGCTCGGTTTTTTCCCAATTTTGAAAAATCTCTTCTCCGAAATTTTGGTTTAAAAGTTTGGTTAATAGTGACTTGTCTATCGTTTGTAAGCTCATTTTTTTGGTATAAATTAAATGACAAGAAGCGATTTCGGAATGGCTCCGAAATCGTTTCTCTATTTGTGCAAAGGTAAGATTATTTACTGAAAAAATCTTATCTCATGTAGTGGGCAAAGTACAAACAGCTTGTCTGTAAGTCTTTTACGGTTTGGGTTCGTTTGTAATGTTTTTTCAGCTCTGCGAAGTAAGTTCGGAATTTTTCTCTCTTTGTCAGATTCATTTGAGCTTCAAAAACTTTTACTTTTTCTGAATAATCTGGGTCAGAATAGTCGATGTAAAAACTTTGGTTGGCTTCCCATTGATAGAATTTCCCTTGCTCTGCACTTGCCATTTGGAAAAGAATTCTGGCTTTTTGCTCTTTGTTTTTAGAGTGTTTTAGGGCTTTTTCGTAGTAGCTGATAGCAAGGTCAAAATTATCTGGCTCTATGAATCCGCTGTCATAAAAGGTTTTGTAAGAGAAATCATATTTTCTCTCGCTTGCTTGTTCGTGGAAATGGAATTTAGGGCTGTTGTCGTTGTTCATATCCAAAGTGAAAAGTTCACGGAAATACCCTAAAACAGAGGTGTTGTAGAGCAGGTTGCCGATGAGCTGATTGGCTTTTACGCCTTTCACGGATTTTTCTTTTCCTATTTCTTCAAGCTGAATTAGGGCTTGTGCAAGTTCTAACTTGTTCATTTTCTGTTTAATGAAAGGGAAGAAGCTGAGGTCTTCGGCTTTCATGGATACTTCCTGCGGACTGTCAAAACTTTCCCAGACATTATGCCCGAAGACAAGGCTTGAAATACGGTTGTAGCCATCGTATTTATCTTTGAAATAGGCTTTTGCTTTCTCTTTATCATCGCCATAATAATAGGCATTATTAATATAAATATCCTCAAAACTTCCTGCTTTCTCGTAGTGGGTTTTAGCCTTTTTGAAATCAGCCATACGCATCGCATGGTCGCCATAGATTAGCTCAAAGAAAGCCTCTGCGTTAATGTTTTTTATAGACCGCTCGATGATGAATTTTTCAAAGCTTGTCTTGTTTGGCTTTTTGTAGAAAGCTTCTATTTTCTTTGTCAAAGCGAGATTTGGGTAATATTGCAGGGCGTGGATGCTGTTATTTAGAAGGAATGATTTTGCATCCTGCTGTTCTACGAAATAGCGGTTGGCAATGATGTCAATGATAAAATCTTTGGTACCGAGATAGTTATACCAGCCGTTTTCATTTTTGCTAGGTTCTTCTCGTAGGATTTTTCCGTATTTTTGCATTAGAAGTTCTTCAAACTCTGGCGTTATTTTGGTTTGGGAAACGATTTCGTTCAGCATTTTCATTTTTTCTATCTGCTGGATATAGTCGGAATTGGTGGTTTTTATTTTATTTAAGACCAAATTGCTTCCGTTGAAATCTTTATTCAGAAAACGGAGGTAGGCATCACTGAGTTCCCAGAAAACATCTTTGGAAGTTGCCTTTATTTTAGTGATTATTTTTTGTAAATCTTCGGAAAAATCAGCTGTTTCTGCATCATAGTTTGTCC
>CAUQOP010000188.1:0-2961 GCA_963519505.1 uncultured Flavobacteriaceae bacterium
GAATTAGCTTAAAGAATTTATTCTTCTCTCCATAGAAGCTAAATTATTCATATCTTTGCGAAAATTTAAAAACAAAAAAAGCAATGCACAAAGCAGGTTTTGTCAATATTGTAGGAAAACCCAATGCTGGGAAGTCTACCCTTCTGAATCAGCTCATGGGAGAGAAATTAGCCATCGTTACCCAAAAGGCGCAGACTACCAGACACCGTATTTTCGGGATTTATAACGAGGAAGATGTCCAGATTGTCTTTTCGGACACGCCTGGCGTTCTTGACCCTAAATACGAACTACAAGAGAAAATGATGGGCTTCGTGAAAGAAAGCCTCCAAGATGCGGATGTATTTCTTTTCATCGTAGATATATCGGACAAAAGCGAGCCTTCGGAATTTCTCATCGAGAAGTTAAATAAAATTCCGATTCCTGTGCTGCTGCTCATCAATAAAATAGATAAAAGCAACCAAAAGGAAATGGAAGCCGCTGTGGAGCACTGGCACAATCTCCTTCCGAAAGCAGAAATCCTACCGATTTCGGCGCTAAATGCTTACAATACGGAATATATCCTTCCGAAACTAAAATCTCTGCTTCCAGAGAACCCGCCATACTATGACAAAGACCAGTTTACGGACAAATCGGAAAGGTTTTTTGTCAATGAAACGGTGCGCGAGAAGATTTTGCTTAACTATGAAAAGGAAATCCCTTACTCGGTAGAGGTGGTTACTGAACTTTTCAAAGAAAAGGAAGGCATCATCTTCATAGACAGCATCATCTATGTGGAGCGAGAAACCCAAAAGGGAATTTTAATAGGTCACAAAGGTGAAGCTATTAAAAAAGTCGGCACAGAAGCAAGGCTTGATTTGGAGAAATTCTTTGCAAAGAAAATCCATCTCAATCTCTTTGTGAAAGTAAAAAAAGACTGGAGAAAGAACGAAAAAGACCTCAAGAATTTCGGATACAGATAGCAGAAAATGATAAAAATCCTTGACCAAGATTTCACCGAACTCAATCTTTTTATAAAACACCAAAATCCCAGCAAAATTTTCATATTGGTGGATGAAAACACGCACGAATACTGCCTTCCTACCCTCTTGGGCAATTTAGAAACTACTGCGTCCTTTGAGATTATAGAAATAGAGGAAGGAGAACAGAGCAAGAATATAAACACCGCCGTGCAGCTTTGGGAAATCCTTACGGAATTCAGTGCCGACAGGCATAGTCTGCTCATCTGTCTTGGTGGAGGTGTTGTCACGGATATTGGTGGATTTGTTGCATCCACTTACAAAAGAGGAATTCCTTTCATTTACCTTCCTACCACTCTGCTGGCAATGGCGGACGCCGCTGTGGGAGGAAAAACAGGCATAGACCATTTGTTTCTTAAAAATCTAATCGGAACTTTTGCAGAACCGAAGCAAATTTTCCTTTTTGCTGATTATCTCCGTACACTGCCCTTTCCGCAGCTGAAATCTGGCTTTGCGGAAATGCTGAAACATGGTCTTATTGCTGATGCTGGACATTGGCAAGAGCTAATTTCTATTGAAAATGAACTTTCTGCAGAGAAAATCGCGCCGTATCTATTACAAAGTGCCGAGATTAAACAAAAAATCGTGCAGGAAGACTTCCACGAAAAGCATATCCGAAAAATTCTCAACTTCGGGCATACAGTAGGACACGCCGTAGAAAGCCTTTTCCTGAGAGAGGGAACTCCTCTGCTCCACGGCGAAGCAGTCGCACTTGGGATGATTTGCGAAACTTACATTTCCTATTTGCAACAGCTGATTTCTCTGGACACAGCGCGCCATATTATAGAAAATCTTGTGCGATTTTTCCCGCCTGTGGATATCTCTAATTTCAGTGATGAGGAAATCATCACGCTGATGTATCAGGACAAAAAAAATCAGCATGGAAACATTAGTTTCTCGCTGATAGAGGGCATCGGAATGGGAAATTATAACCAAAATGTTCCGCTGGAAAACATTATCTCTGCACTGGATTTATACCGAAGTGGATTATAAAAAAATCAAGATAGTTTATATAAAATCTATCTCGAAATAAAATACTTTCTAATTTTTACATAATAGCCGTAAAAGCCGCCGTAAATCCAAAAATAATACCTGGTGTATTCGCCACGATTATAGGCCAATCTTTTTTAGGTTTTAGAAATCCATAACCTACCCATAGTGTGCAGTTAATCCCTGCCACAAAAGGCTGAAGAAAATCGCCCTTCATTCCTTGTAGATTGGATGTAATCTGCGGAATATAAGACACATACATAAGCATTGCTGTTCCTGTAGCTACCCATCCTAAAATATTTAAGAATTTTTCCATGATATTTAAAATTTAATTGTTGATTTTTGTTTAACAAAACTATAAAAAATTTTTGTTAAACAAAATTATAAAAAATTTTTTTTATATAAATAATAAAAAAACAACAAGGATTTATAACCTCCGCTGTATGATAAGTGTGTAAATCACTACTTTGTTAAAATACTAAAAACTTTTCTATTTAGATGAATCTAGTTTTTTTCTTCCTTATACACTACTTTTCCATTGATAGAAAGTGTGCCTTCCTTATCATCATATAAGTATTCGCCTTTTTCATATAGATTTTCTGACTTTTTGTCTAAAATAACAGAACCTTCTTTTTTAGGAAGGACAATCTCGGCTTTGGATTCATCTTTATTAAACAAAACAAATGCACTGATGACTGTATCACCTTCTTACACTACGATAGGATCTAGTCTGACACCAGCATCCCAAAGCTGCACACAAGTCTGCTGCAGCTCACTCCACGAAAATCCTGCTGAAGTGATACATCCATGTTCATCTCTATCTGCACCGACCAACGGCTCTTGAGTTTCTTCTGTATTTACTTTTTCTTCTTTCACTTCTTCCTTTTTTGGGCTGTTGCAAGAAAGCATTGACAACACTATTCCTGATAAAATTACTTCTTTTTTAATAATCTTA
>CAUQOP010000189.1:0-2956 GCA_963519505.1 uncultured Flavobacteriaceae bacterium
TAATAATATATGCAAATATAATATTTTTTTCGTAACAAAAAAGACTTTCATCATTTTTTAATATATTATTAACGCTCTACTCTTTCCAAAATCAAAAAATAAGTATTTTTGTAAAAATTAAGTTTTAATGAATTTCAAACTCCAATCAGAATACCAGCCCACAGGCGACCAGCCGCAGGCCATTCAGAAATTACTTCATGGTCTAGAAAACGGCGAAAAATACCAGACTCTGCTCGGAGTAACAGGCTCTGGAAAGACTTTTACCATCGCTAATGTGGTCAATGAAATCCAAAGACCCACTCTAGTTTTAGCTCATAATAAAACTCTGGCTGCACAGCTTTTTATGGAGTTCAAAGAATTTTTCCCTGAGAATGCTGTGGAGTATTTTGTCAGTTATTATGATTACTACCAGCCCGAGGCGTATATTGCCAGCACAGGAACTTACATAGAAAAGGATTTGAGTATCAATGAGGAGGTGGAAAAACTCAGGCTTTCTGCTACGGCAAGTCTGCTTTCTGGCAGGCGAGATGTACTGATAGTAGCCTCTGTTTCATGTATTTATGGGATTGGAAACCCTACGGAATTCAATAAATCTTTGATAGAACTGGAACTTAATTCTAAAATTTCCCGAACACAGCTACTTCACAAATTAGTAAATGCACTCTATTCCAGAACGCTGAACGAGTTTTCACGAGGGACATTTCGTGTAAAAGGCGATGTGGTGGATGTTTTCCCTGCCTATGCTGATAGTGCAGTGCGAATACAGTTTTTCGGTGATGAAATAGAAAAAATACAAAGTTTTGACCCTGTTTCAGGGAATATTATTTCTAATTTTGATAAAATCAATATCTACCCTGCCAATCTTTTTGCGACTTCCAAAGAAACGCTCAATTCTGCCATTCGGAACATTCAGGATGATTTGGTAAAGCAGGTTGATTTCTTCAAAGAAATAGACAAACCATTAGAAGCCAAACGATTACAAGAGCGAACCGAGCTAGATTTAGAAATGATAAAAGAACTCGGCTACTGCTCTGGAATTGAGAATTATTCTCGGTATATCGATGGAAGAGCACCTGGAACACGCCCTTTCTGCCTTTTGGACTATTTCCCAAAGGATTTTCTGATGGTTATCGATGAAAGCCATGTTACCATTCCGCAGATTCACGCTATGTATGGTGGAGACCGAAGCAGAAAAGAAGCTTTGGTGGAATATGGATTTAGGCTTCCAGCAGCGATGGACAACCGACCATTGAAATTTGAGGAGTTTGAAGAAATGCAAAATCAGGTGATTTATGTTTCTGCCACTCCTGCCGACTATGAGCTGGAAAAAACAGGTGGAGAATACATCGAGCAGATTATCCGTCCGACAGGACTTCTTGACCCAATAATAGAAGTGCGACCGACTGAAAACCAGATAGATGACCTGATGGAAGAAATCCAAAAAAGAGCCGAAGAAGATGAGCGGGTTTTGGTAACGACTTTAACTAAAAAAATGGCGGAGGAACTCACCAAATATTTCACAAAATTTGGCGTTAGAACTCGTTATATCCATTCGGATGTGGAGACTTTGGAGCGTATCCAGATTATGCAGGATTTGCGTGTAGGTTTGTTTGATGTTTTAGTCGGAGTCAATCTCCTCAGGGAAGGACTTGATTTACCAGAGGTTTCGCTGGTCGCCATTCTAGATGCGGACAAAGAAGGAATGCTCCGCTCTCGCCGTTCCATGATTCAGACTGTGGGGCGGGCTGCGAGAAACATCAATGGTAAAGCCATAATGTATGCCGACAAAATTACCAAATCCATGCAGGCAACCATAGATGAAACCAACTACCGCCGCGAAAAACAAATCCAATACAACGAGCGGCACGGAATCGTTCCAAAAGCCCTTAATAAGAAGATTTCCGAAACATTGGTCGGCAGAAGTAAAGATTTCCCAGATGCCAAATACACTCAAAAAGAAATCCTAAAACAAGCTACTGAACAGAAGCAAAAGCACAGCACGGAGGAAATAGAAAAAATAATCGCTGAGAAACAAAAAGAAATGGAAGCCGCGGCGAAAAATCTTGACTTCATCACGGCAGCAAGGCTGAGAGATGAAATCAAGGCTTTGCAGGAATAATATTAGTTATTTCCAAAATTCATCGTGATATTCATCTTCAGCATGATGATGGATTTCATTTAGCCTTTTTCCTACTTCGGCAAGCTGTTCTTCTGTAAGAATATTTTCCAAATGAGGGAAAAGCACCCGCTCCTCAAAACGAATATGCTCTGTAACTTTATCTGCATAGAGTGTAAGTAGTTCAAAATCTTCTACTTCGTTTAGGGTTTTCAGTAGTTCTCTTATTTCTTTATGCTCATCAAGGGCTCTCTGTGTCAGTTCATCATTAGAATAAGGAAACAATATTTTCTCCTCTTCATCAAAATGGAAACTCTGGCTGTTGTCCCAGTGATAGTTTATATAGTTTTTAATGCGTTCATAAGAAATATTTTTCTTAATTCCCTGCTTTATTTTCCAGCCACTAAGCAGTCCAAAATGGTGGTCTTGGGAAAGTGGAATTATATTTTTGTCTCTTTTCATTTTGTTTTATTTTTAATGATACAAAATTAGTTTTTTAACGAATACCAAATCACTGAAATCATTAAATTTGTAAAATTTTAAAATCAAAATAATGAATATCCTTACCCAAAAATTCAATACAAAATACGAAACAGCTCCTTTTCAGGAGATTAAAGAAGAAAACTATTTACCTGCCTTTCAGGAACTTATTACTCAGTCAGAAAAAGAAATTGATACAATAGCAAACAACCCTGCCGAAGCCACTTTTGAAAACACCATAGAGGAGCTGGCGTATTCTGGCGAACAGCTGGACAGGGTTTCCAGTATTTTTTTCAATCTAAATTCTGCTGAAACCAATGATGAAATTCAGAAAATCGCACAGGAAGTTTCGCCTATTTT
>CAUQOP010000190.1:0-2935 GCA_963519505.1 uncultured Flavobacteriaceae bacterium
TCCTCGTATTTTTCTTTTATCAGTTTAGAAGGTTTAAGAATACCAGCAATAAATCTTTTTTGTTTAGTATTTTTAAATCCTTTTTTTCTAAGCTTTTTAGAAGAAACATTTTCGTTTCCTTCAAAGTTGATACTCTCTATTTTTACTTTTTTCCCTTTATCAACCTCGATAGTCCAATCTACTAAATTAGGGTCTTCACCGTTTGGTTTTTCTTGGATATTGATTTTAGCATCCGCAAATCCTTTTTTTATGTATTGTTGAGGAATTTTATTTTGAAGTGTAGAAACTAAATTTTCAGTAATTTTTGTCCCAGGTTTCAGGTCGTTTTCCTTGATTAATTTTTCATTTTGGGATTTTTTAATCCCTTTTCCTGTGAATTTTACATCTTTAAGTTCCTTCAAATCTTGTAAAGCAAATCTCAAAACCACTTGTTCTCCGTTTATGCTTTCCACATAAACTTCTACTTTTGAGAAAGAGTTAGTATCCCAAAGTTTCTTGATTGCATTACTGATTCTCTGCCCAGGTATTTCCACAGCTTCTCCTTTGTAGAGGCCTGTAAATTTTAATATTTGCTCAGGAGTGTATTTTTTCACACCATCTACAACGATTCCCTGAAGGGTATAACTTCCGCTTTGTTTTTCAGAAATCTGTGTTGTATTTTCTTTTTGGGTAATCTGTCCTTGAACCTGAGTTGCAGATGCCATCAGAAGGATAATTGGCAATATTTTAAAATTCATGTGATTTTTTCTTAAATTCTACTTTTACTACTTGTTTTCTAACTGCTCACTTATTTTACCGAACCGGCGTTCTTTAGTTTGATAGTCTAAAATACATTGGAAAAAAGTTTCTTTGGTAAAGTCTGGCCATAAAACATCTATAAACTGCATCTCTGCATAAGCAATCTGCCAGAGTAGGAAATTACTAACCCGAACTTCTCCACTTGTTCTAATAAGTAAATCTACTGGTGGAATTTCCTTGGTATATAGATGCTGCTCAAAAATATGTTCATCAATATCATTTTCATTAATATCTCCATTTTTTACCTTTTTACACAGTTCTTTTACAGCATTTAGTATTTCTTTTTGTGAACCATAGCTTAGAGCTAGTGTAAGGTTTCCTTTGGTGTTATTTTTAGTAAGCTCCATGATATTATAGAGCTGATTTCTTACATCTTCTGGTAGTGCTTCTAAATCTCCTATGGCGCGGATTCTAATTCCTTTTGAAAAAATCTCTTCAGCCTCCTGTAACAATGTAGAAGAAAGTAGATTCATAAGCGTATCTACTTCCTCCGTTGGTCTGTTCCAGTTTTCCGTTGAAAAAGTATAAAGCGTAAGATAAGGAATACCCACTTCATTACAAGCACTGATAGCCTCTCTTACAGCTTTTATGGCATTTTTATGCCCAAAAGTTCTTTCTTTATTTTGGGATTTTGCCCACCTGCCGTTGCCATCCATAATGATGGCAACATGCTTGGGCAGATTATCAAAATTTAACTTTTCTTTTACAGATATCATTTATTTTTTATTTACAATAACAAGGTGGTCTTCCGAATGCGTAGGAAATACCTATTGTAACAGAGTTTAGCCAATCTTTACCTTTACCCTTGTGTCCATCCATATACTGTTGTAGAGCTGTTTCTGCAGCTGCACGGTTTGCAGGAGAAACATTATATCTAATAGTATGATTCATTTTATCAAGATTACTATAATCAAGATTATCAGTAAATGTATATCTAAACATAGCCTCAGCGAAGATAGACCAGTTATATCCAAATTTGTATTTTAGACCTAAACCGAAAGGAATACCTAAAGTTACTTTCTTTTTGTGGATGTTTTCACCAGTGTATGTAGTAGAAATCAAAAAACCTCTACTTGATTGTCCTACAGTAGTTGTAAGGTTTGGAGAATCATACATTAATCCAGAAATTCCAGCAAAAACATATGGACTAAATTTAGTTTCATTTCTTTTTAACTCATCATTGATAGAGAAAAAAGCATATTCAAATAAAGCAGATGCTTCCAAAATGTCATTAGACATTTTAGTAGTTCCTGTATAAAGGTTGTCAAAGAAAGCGATATTATATGCTCCCTCAACTCTTATTCCCTGTCTTGGGTTTAGATTTCTTTTGTAAAATAAACCTATGTATGTAGGTTGAACTCTCCTATTCGTTCCTGCATCAGGAAAGGATCTTATCACACTTTTAGCATCCCCTCCAACAATTGAGTATCCGCCTTTTACTCCTATTTCATGTCTTTGAGAAAATCCCATAAACATACACAAAGTAAGCAATCCAAATGTTATGTGTTTTTTCATATCTAAAATTATTTTATTTATTTTCAATTTGCAAATATAACTTTTTTTTAATTTATCAATGTCTAAATATTGTTAAAAAACGAAAAATACTATTAAATTATTGGTTAAGAAATAAAAAATAAATTTTTATACCTGAAAATCAATAATATATAAAATTTTAAAAACCAATTTAAATTAAAAACATGATTTTTGGCATAAATTTTGTAATTTTGCCCCTAATGTTATAATTAGTTTTTTTAGTTGTAGTATTTCTTTTAATCTGTTTTGAAATACTATAAGAATCCCTGACCATAATTGGTCAAAAGTAGATGTTAGAATCTATTAGCCATGATCCGAGAGCCAACAAATTCTCGGATTTTTTTATTTTATTTCATAGGTGGTTTGGTTTATTTTTAGTTTAGTCACAGGTTTTACTTTTTTTATTTCTATATTTTTTATTCTTCTAGATGTAATATAGGATTCTATAACAAAGTTATTGATTTTTTCCATATTAACCTTATTACTTACGATAAAAACAACTTTGTCTCCTTGTTTTATTGAAACCATATTTTGTTTAAAAAAAGAATGAAGCAGTATTTCTTCCTTTTTCCAAAAATAAAAATTTGTCAATATTTTGGTGAAA
>CAUQOP010000191.1:0-2900 GCA_963519505.1 uncultured Flavobacteriaceae bacterium
TCATAGAAGATTGAATATTTAGGTTTAAAGATTGCGCTTTGTCTATATATTGTTGTCTATGTGACGCCTGAGTCACGATCTCCAAAGGAGAAATCTCCTTAAAGGTCTTAAACACATCTTTTTCCTCCTGAGTTAGCTGGGTCATATGCTGAACAGAACCATGGTTTAGCATAATATCTCTCCAAACATCTTCCGTATCCAACCCTTTCTCTTCCAACAATTTAGCTAAATATTTATTTTTTCTAATGAAATTTCCTTTCGCCAAACCAGCCTTGTAATAATTAGACGCAAACGGCTCTATCCCTGGCGATGTCTGCCCTAAAATAGCCGAGCTGGATGTCGTAGGTGCTATCGCCATAGTAGTAGCGTTTCTGACTCCATATCCTTTCAATAATTCTGGCTCTCCGTAGATATTTGCTAATTCTTTAGAAGCTGCTAATGACTGCTCTTGGATTTGTTTAAATACTTTTGCGTTAAACATTTTTGCTTCCATGCTTTCAAAAGGAATCATATTTCGCTGTAAATAAGAATGATACCCCAAAACTCCGAGTCCTAAAGCACGGTGGCGAATTGCGAAATTTCTCGCAGCCGAAAGGTAATAATTCCCTTCTGTTTTCTCAATAAATTCAGATAAAACAGCATCAAGGAAATATATGGCTAATTTAACCGCATTCGTATCTTTCCACTCATCATAAAGCTCCAAATTCATGGAAGACAAACAACAGATGAAACTTTCGTCTTCTGTAGAAGGCAGCATAATTTCGGAACAAAGATTAGAAGCATTGATAGTCAATCCTTTATCTTTATAAACTTGCGGTTTATTTCTATTGACATTATCCGTAAAGAAAATATACGGCATTCCTTTCTGCTGGCGACTCTCCAATACTTTAGCCCAAATTCTTCTCTTGTCCGTATCGCCCTCTATCATTTCATGCATCCAATAGTCTGGCACACAGACACCCATAAACAAATTCTGAATAGGGTTACCGATGTCTCGGATTTGCAAAAACTCCTCTATATCATCATGGTCAATATCCAAATACGCCGCAAAAGCCCCTCTTCTCACACCTCCCTGTGACACCACATCCATTGAGGTATCAAATAATTTCATGAAAGAAACTGCTCCAGAAGATTTTCCATTGTCCGTAACTGCTGTTCCTCTATGTCTTAGCTCACCGAAATATCCAGAAGTTCCGCCACCTATCTTGGTCTGCATGATAACTTCTCCCATTTTGTGGGTAATTCCCTATATGCTGTCTGGCACATGGACATTGAAACACGTAATAGGTAGCCCTCTATGTGTCCCCATATTTGCCCATACAGGAGATGAAAAAGAAATCCATCCTTTGACAATCATTTCCTTAAAAGCCTCCTTTAATTCTGGTTTATACAGCCTCTTCGCCGCGGCTTCGGTTATTCTATCTATAGCTCCTTCTAATGTTTCGCCTTTTAGTAAATATCCTCTGTTAAGCATTTGTTCTGATTCTTCATTGAACCACCAAATGTTTGTCTTTTCTTCCATCACTTTTTCTCTGTTATATAAATATAGTTTTATTTTAAAATTTTCTCAAATGCTTTTCTAGCACTGCCTCGGAAATACACTTCTCCTCGGTATTTATAGCCTTCTTTTTCTATAATTTTCAACATCAGAATATTATCAAAATTCGTATCTATACGGATACTCTCTATTCCCTTTTCTTTTGCTAATTTTTCGGCTTCCTGCAGAACTTTTTGCCCCAAACCTCTTCCTTTTGCTTCTTTGGAAACCGCTATTCTGTGGAGCGTGAGATAATCTCCCTGCCCTTCCCAGTTTTTTAGTTCTTCGTAAGCAGGTTCTTTATCAAAAATAATCGCAGCATAAAGATTCACAGCGCCCTCTTCTTCAAAAACAAAACCATATCCTTTCTGAATATCATTTTGTATCGTTTCTTCATTTGGATAGCCGTCCTGCCACTGGGTGCTGCCTTCGTTTTTACGAGTTTCCTTTGCAAAAGAAATTATCTCCCAAATCTGCTCTAAATCAGCCTGTTCTACTTTTCTGAATTCCATCAAAAGCGAATTACAAAGTTTCTAAGAGCTTATATACTGATTTCAGCTTATCATCTACCTGAGTCACTCCGATAATTCCTCCTGAAAATCCCGTAGTTTCTTTTTTTACAAATACTTCTATTTGATTATTTTCATTTTCGCTGATATGGATAGAACATTTAAAGTAATCGACAAATATCCCAAATAAAAGTCTCAGCGTTCTATTTCCTTTTTCGTAGATTGTATTTCCAATACTTTCTGAAAGTGCTTTGTAGCCTGTGTCTGCCATTCTTTGCTTAATCTTTTCGTGCAGTTCTTCCTTAGATATATTTGCAAATACGCATAGAATTTGTTTTTGTGCTCCTACTTTATTTTCTACAAAATGTCCCATAATTTTTTCTTTAATTCTATTCTATCTCAAATTTTTCACAAGCTTCCAGCTCGCCTACTTTCACTTTATTGACATGGGTAAATTTCACATTTGGGTCTGCTTCCGCAAATTGTTTTGCTTTTTTTATACAATATTCTATCTTGTAACCCACTGAAATACACACTCTATGCTCTCCCACTAATCCCATTCCCATATAGATATACTCACCCAAACGAAAGTCATCATTTAGGCTCAATTCTTTCTCGTGTTGAATTCTACTATACATGGTTTATTATTGTTTTTTAGAGTTTAGAATAAATCGTCCTCCGTGATGGATTTATCGTGTTTGGTGTAGGCTGTTGGTCTTTTCGCAAAGAAATCATCCAGCTCATTCGCGAAAACTTCTTCTTCAAACCAAAGCATCGGCTTTATTTCATCTCCTGTTATTCCAAAAGGTCTGCCCAAGCCCAGCTGCACCAAGGAGTCATCCAGCCTGTATCTC
>CAUQOP010000192.1:0-2894 GCA_963519505.1 uncultured Flavobacteriaceae bacterium
TGCTCCATCATCAAAGTATTTAACTTTTAGCACTCCTTCTATAGAGTCATCTCCTTCTGTAATATCTGCTAAGGATATTTTTTTAGTCCCTATAGTGTTTCCGCCTTTTGTAGCAGAACCGTTTTTCAAAAGCAACTGTAATGAACTGGTCACAATCATTACAACCAACATTTGAAATACTACTTTATGGATTCTTGTTCTTTTCATTTGGACTAAACTTTCTTATCCTTTTTTGATGTAACAAATGTAGAGATTATTTATGACATTACAATATTTTTCCCATTTTTTAGTTTATGATATTTAACATATTAAATGAATTTTACCAAGAAGCCTTTTATTGGCAAAACAATGTTATAAAAATAAAAAAAATAACACAAAATGTGTTATTTTAAAATTTAGTGTTACAAAACGGTGTTTTTTCAGCTTTCTTTTTTAACCATTTTTTAACAAAATATAGGGTTTTTGGCTTTCATCTCGTTCCATATGCGTTTTTTCATCAAACTCATTATTCCTCTGAAGGTGGCGGCGGAGGAGGAATTGTATATATAAAAACCTCTATTCTTCTATAATATTCTTTGCCTATTTTAAACAAACCACTTCCCCAAAACGAACAATCCTTCGGCAGACTACAACTCATAAAATCTTGGAGGGCATATACTACATCATTCTTTTTTGATCCATATTCTTTCTTATTTTCCCTTTTTCCTCTGGATACTCTTTCTACATAAAGTATAAGTTCCTTTTGGGTTGATGCAGAACAATTTTCTATCTCCTTTATCTTATCATTATAAATAATCAATTTATATCTATCCTTATAAAGATTATCTCTCCTCTTTTCTATTTCATATTTGTCTTTTTCTTCAAGCTGAACTACACAGGTCTGTGAGCTGCATAATGATATCTTTAATGAAAACATTAATATCGTTATATACTTTCTTATTTTTCCCATAGATAATATTATAAATGCTCCCTGCCATTATTCTACAACAGTTCCTATATAGGAGTAATACTTCTTTCCTATTTTGAAATAATTAGCTTCAAAATTATTTCGTTTCCATATTTTAGCAGGGATTATTATTTTATTTTTTAGCTTTCCGACAGGTTCTAATATAAAATACACCATTTCTATTTTACATTCTTTACAATACTCATAAGAAGGATCATAGATATTATTCATAAGAACAAGTCCATTTCTTTTATTGTAATCTATATTCTCCTCAAAATAGATGTACACTCCAATAGAATGGCTGTTTTCTTTTTCTATTTTGATAGAATCTTTTTTGTCAAATTCTATGACAATATCATCCCTGCTGATAATGCTAGAACCAATCTTAACTTTATCAATATTCTGAGCATTGAATAAATAAGAAATCTGCAATGCTATTATCAATATTATTTTTCCCATGTCCAATAATTTGTTTCATAAGTATTTTTATAAAGTTCTTTTTCCTGATTGGTAAGATTATTCCATGCTTTTGAATCCATTAATCCTCTCCGTGCAACAGATTTATATTCTAAATCACTACAAACATCCCCATGTCACTATTTCTTGAGCATAGGCTCGTATTTTTTTCTTAACTCAGCATGCATATCACTTTCTATAGAAGTAAAGTTGAAATTATCCCAAAAAGGAGGAAAGTCCGTACGCTTAGAATAATATTTAACTCCTTCTTTTCCTATAATTATATAATAAACTTTTTTATTGTCGTGTTTGTTCATATAGCCACGGTATTCATCCCTGCTTAACACATCATAATTTCCAGAAGGTATAGTATCCAACGCATCTAATGCACATATCTTACAAGCTTGGGTATAATACGGAGGAGCAATAGGAGCACCCTCCCCCCTTTTTTTTGATCTTATCACTCTATTCCAGTACTGCTCTACCTCTTGACGGCGTATATTAAAACGCTCTGAATTACATAATTCTAATACTTTTTTTTCTTCCCATTCGTCTTTCTCATTTTTAGCACTCCATTCGTCACTTTTTATTCTTATAAGCGGATCATCCTCCTGCAGTAGTACAAGGGCATTCTGTGCATTAGATAAACTAAAAAAGAGGACCATACCTATGCTAATTACATTCCTTAGATGATTTTTTTTCGATTTCATGAGCTGTAGTTCTATAATTATTTCTTTCTTCTTTTGTTAATTCATTCCATGGGGCAGTTCCTGAAAAACTTAGCCAAACATAGGCTTTTAATTCTTCTGCCGTAAGACTTTTGTCAAATTCTGATAAGAAAGAGGTCATTACCTCAAATTTTATATCAGCCATATATCTATGATGATAACCATCTCCTTCTTTATATTTTGAATAATAATCCCATAGCTTATAATATGTTCTTTCTTTCAAATACTTTTCTAATTTTCATCATAAGGATATCTTTCATGTAGGATTCTATTATTTTTCACATATATTATTTCATAGCTTCTATCTCCATTGATGTACTATCAAAATTATCATAAAACAGAGGATAATCTTTTTCTATATAGAACTTTACTCCCTTTTCTTCTGATACAATGAAATAAATTCGAGCCTCCCTATTTTTATCCTTATAATTATAAAAGTCTTCTCTATTCAAAATATCATATTTTCCACTAGGTATTTGATCTATTTCTTCTATCATTGAAAGATTACATGCTCTTGTATGATGTTCTCGAATCACAATAGGCTTCCCAAACTTTTTATAATTAGAAATTGCTATACTATCTTCTTTTGATTCAATTTTAATCTTATTCAACCTCTCAAAATTACATATTTCTAATATAATTTTATCCGTTAAAAAATGCTTATAACTCTTTATTAATTTATCTTCTTTATTTAATATTACTATGCCCTGCTGAGCTTTACAAATACCAAATAGCATTAATAAAATAGCATTAATAACATATTT
>CAUQOP010000193.1:0-2892 GCA_963519505.1 uncultured Flavobacteriaceae bacterium
TTTTTTCGTTTTTAAGGGTTTGGTTTTTTTAAATCTTCATTGAATACTTGTTATAGGAAAGTTATTAATTTTGACTTAACATAGAAATTAACTCAACTTTGGGTAAATCAGTGTATTTTTGGCTTTTATTTAGATATTTATTTCAGTGTCTGAATTAGATATTCCTTCAAAACCATCTTTTAGGAGTTCATAATCAGTTTCAACCAAGTTCCAAAAATCAAAGTCTATGTCTAAGAGACTTTTACTGTTGTAAAAGAAAAATTTGTATAAAGTTTCTTTTATTTTAATCTTGTTTTTGCTTCTATGGAAAAGGGAGATGATAATGCTATATTTTTTCTTTAATTCTTCATCCAAATATTCTGTGTAGCATATTTTGGATAGATTTTTTATAAATAGTTTTTCTTCTTGGTTTTTAGGATATAAAATATCGTAATAATCAATATTTTCAAAGTATTTTTCTTCTTTTTGCTCTATGTAAGATATGATTTCTTCTTTTGTTAAGACACAAAGATAGAACATGTCATATAAAAGTTTGCTTTCCATGTTTTGAAGAATTTTAAAATTAAATATTTCATTTTTGAGATGAGTTATTGAGCAGAATTTTGCATTTGTTTTATTGAGAAGTTTTTTAGTTAGAACAATTCTAAAACTCACTTATACAAATTTATAAAATAAAACGATAGAGCATAGGTGATTTTATAATATAGAATGGAGTAAATACAGAATTTGTAAATAATTATTCTTATTTTTGCCTTAACTAAATTTTTTAAGCTTATGATGATAATCGACTTTATTTTCAAGAACTGGAAAGGTTTATTGATAACTATACTTGCTAGTTTAGCATGTAAAACTTGTGCAGGAGACTATATAGAAGGCTCAGATGAGGAAAAAATTGCACAATATGAAACCATGATAAAAGAAAACACTAAAACTATTGCTGTTTATGATAGTGTTTATACGAAGCATACAGTTAAGGTTGCTAAATTACCCATGACGACATATAGTATTAAGTATAAATATGAAGTAAATGGGGTAAAATATGGAGGGGAACAATCAACTTCAAAATTGCCAGAAAGCCCTGTGGTGGAAGTATATTATCTAAAAGACAATCCATCTGTCAATAAAATAGATCCTGCATCATCATTGAAATACGAAAAAGAGAAGGAAACGAGTAATACTGACCTTTATTTCGCCATATTCTGGGGTGTGCTGGCATTGCTCCTTGCTATCGGGCTGTGGGTCGAATTTCGTGATTTTAAAAAAGAATATAAAATATAATTAAATTTAAAAATAAAGAAAAATGGCAAACAAACCAATTACCGAATTTATCGAAAAATATTATCTGCATTTCAATGCAGCATCTTTGGTGGACGCTTCTAAAGGCTATGTAGCACACCTAAAAGATGGCGGGAAAATGTTAATCTCTCTGGCTGGAGCGATGTCTACTGCCGAGCTGGGTAAAATCTTAGCAGAGATGATTCGTCAGGACAAAGTGGCGATTATCTCTTGTACAGGGGCAAACTTGGAAGAAGATTTAATGAACCTTGTGGCACACTCTCACTACAAGAGAGTTCCTAACTACAGAGACCTGACTCCGCAAGATGAGTGGGAACTTTTAGAAAAAGGACTAAACAGAGTAACTGACACTTGTATCCCAGAAGAAGAAGCTTTCAGAAAATTACAAAAGCATATCTTTGAAATTTGGAAAGATGCAGAAAGCAAGGGTGAAAGATACTTCCCGCACGAATATATGTACAAAATGATACTTTCAGGCGTTCTAGAACAGTATCACGAGATTCCGAGAGAAGATTCTTGGATGATTGCAGCAGCGGAGAAAAACCTTCCGATAGTAGTTCCTGGTTGGGAAGATTCTACAATGGGGAATATCTTTGCAAGCTACTGCATCAAAGGCGAATTAAAACCTTCTACAATGAAATCAGGGATAGAATACATGACTTTCCTTGCTGATTGGTACAGAAACAACAGCGCTGGAAAAGGTATAGGTTTCTTCCAAATAGGTGGTGGTATCGCTGGGGACTTCCCAATCTGCGTGGTGCCGATGCTTTACCAAGATTTGGAGATGCATGATGTTCCTTTCTGGTCTTATTTCTGCCAGATTTCTGATTCTACGACTTCTTATGGTTCGTATTCAGGAGCAGTTCCGAATGAGAAAATCACTTGGGGTAAATTAGACATCAATACCCCAAAATACATCATAGAATCCGATGCTACCATCGTAGCGCCATTGGTATTCAGCTATGTTTTGGAGAATGCTTAATTTTTAATAAAACGAAGGCAACTTAATTATTTTTAAGTTGCTTTTATATGAAAAATTCAAGATAATATTTTACAGTATTATATAAAATAATAATTCAAATAATTTATAAACTATGAAAAAAGTATTTTTATTTTTAGGAGTGGTATTGTCTACAGTATTAGTCACTGCACAAGAAGTAGAAGAACCAGAATTTGCTGGAGAGGTTGTTGTAATAAGAGCAAATGAAACAACAGCACCGTTGGAAAAACAAATTAGTCAAGGTCGTTCAGTTTTATCTACTGGAGCAATCTTGACTGGGATAGGTAAATACAGAACACAATTACAAATTGTGGGATGCTGTTCCACAGTTAAGTTAAATAATGGAGAGAGTGTAAAATTCATTGTAAGAGCAGTTGATAACAACACAGACCCATTGGCAATTATTAGAATATTTAAATTCCTAAATACCGTAGAGTTGAAATAGCATCTACAAATACATTTGGAGCTACAAAGACTAATAATTTGAGTTATGTATCTTTTTCAGCAAAGAGATATGGGAAAAGTTCTTACATCATAACGCCATCAGTGACATTAGAACCTGGTGAATATGGAATTACGGTTTCTAATCCTAATGC
>CAUQOP010000194.1:0-2882 GCA_963519505.1 uncultured Flavobacteriaceae bacterium
CGAATATTATCTCTGTAACATCGGCGAAATCTATCGTTTCGCTTTTCCATCTTCACTGAAATTAGAAAGTGAAACATACATAAAACTCAATACCGACCAGCAGGTGAATTTGGAGGATTTGGAGGCGAATGAAATCTATCTTATCCAAGCTTTGGAGGTTAAAAAAGTGCTGAATTTACAGGAAATAGAAGCCTTTATTCCCAAAAAAGAAATCATCAAAACCATCAATTCTCTTATAGACCAAAGGCTCATCATCATTGACGAAAAAATTACCGAAAAATACAAGATAAAAGAAACTTCTTATCTAAAAATAAACGATGAGGTTTTGCAGGGAGAAAATCTTGCAAACACGCTTTCCCTATTGGATAGGGCTAAAAAACAGAAGGAACTTTTTCTTTTAATTTTATCTGAACAAAAAAAGCTTGAGAATCAGCCCGTCAAAAAATCTGATATTTTTGAAAAAGGAAATTTTGGTTCATCTCATCTAAAGCCGCTTTTGGATAAAAAAATCGTAGAAGAATATTTCTTAGAAGTTGATAGAATCCAGCGATACAGCGGAGAATTGGAGGAAATAGAAAAACTCACTCCACACCAGCAGGAAGCCAAAAATCAGATAGACCAAGCCTTTTCGGAGGGCAAAAATGTGCTTCTCCACGGTGTTACCTCCTCTGGGAAAACGCATGTTTATTTGGAAAAAATAGAAGACTGCATCAAAAGTGAGAAAAATGTTCTTTTCCTCGTTCCAGAAATCGCTCTCAATCAGCAGATTACCCAGCGATTGGAGAAAAAATATGGAAAAGCTTTAGGGTTTTATAACAGCAAACTGAGTGATTTTGAGAAAGTAGAAGTTTGGCGAAAAATAAAAAACAACGAAATCAAAATTCTGATAGGAACCAGAAATTCGCTTTTCCTTCCTTTTCAGAATTTGGGTCTGATTATCGTAGATGAGGAGCACGACAGCGCCTACAAACAGAAGGATGCTTTTTTCTTTTTCAATGCGAAAGATGCAGCTTTGGTTTTGGCTAAATTTTATCAATCGAATGTGATTTTGGGTTCTGCAACTCCTTCATTAGAAACATATTACAACGCTCAGAAAGACAAACTGCGCTATATTTATCTCGGAGAAAGATTTGGCGGCACGGCGCTTCCTGTTTATGAATTGATAGATTTCAAATCAGCTATGGACATGAAAAGTGTGGTAGGAAATTTCTCTCAAAGAATGATAAGGGAAATCAGGCATCAGCTTGATAATCAGAAACAAACCATCGTTCTGCATAATAGGCGTGGCTATGCCAATGTTTCGGAATGTAAGAGCTGTGGGCATGTTACCTACTGCGGAAATTGTGATGTAGTGATGACTTATCATAAGACCGAAGACCAGCTAAAATGCCACTACTGTGGTCAAAGAGCTTCTAAGCCTAAATTTTGCCCTAAATGTCATTCGGAAAATATCAGTATTAGCGGTATAGGAATCGTGCAGATAGATTAGGAGCTGAATAAGATTTTTCCCAATAGCAGGATAGACCGAATGGATGTGGATTCTATGCGGAAGAAATTTGCCTACGAAAAACTTTACGAAAAAATAGAAAATGGCGAAACGGACATCATTGTCGGTACACAGATGGTTTCCAAGGGTTTAGATTTTCCTAATATTGAGCTGATTGCCATTCCGAGGGCGGACTCACTGCTTCATATTCAGGATTTTAGGATAGAGGAAAGAGCCTACCAGCTCATTACCCAAGTGGCAGGAAGAGCAGGGCGGGCTTCTGGGAATGGAAAAGTTCTGATACAGACTTACGAACCACAAAAGCCTATTTTTCAGCTGATTAAAGAAAGTAATTCCGAGAAAATATATGAACATTTATTGGGAGAAAGGAAGAAATTTCATTATCCGCCATTTACGAAACTTATCTTTATAGAGCTGAAACACAGGCGAGAAGATAAACTGGAAAGGGCAGCTAAATTCCTCGGCTATATTCTAAGGAAATATCTCTCAGGGGAATGTGTTTTAGGGCCAGAAGCTGCTTCTATCGGTAAGATAAATAATCTGTATCAGTTTCAGGTTCTGCTAAAATTGCCTCGTTCCAAAAAATATAATGACTACAAAAAATTAGTGGCTATATCGCTAAAAGAATTCGATGGTATAGCCGCTTACAAAAGTATTAAGCTAAAAACCTATGTTGATTTTTAAGAGAAATTAACAAATTTTATGGTGAAATATTCTTTAATTTGAACAATAATTATTAATTTTACTTGTTTTTAATATTGGCAATCGTCAATTAAACATCAAAAAAATGAATGCAATGAAAAAGTTTGTAAAAATAACAACAGTTTCTACGATGCTGCTTCCACTGGGAGTTTGTGCGCAGAATAATCCACTTTTACCACCTGTATCAGGAGAGAGTATTGTGATAGAAACTCCACCTCCAACTCCTTTGACGCCAGAGGAGCAGTTGAACAGCAATATAGCCTCTATGTTTAACGATCCAGTGATGCGAAATGCACAGTGGGGATTTGTGGTTTATGACCCAAAAAAGAAAAAAATCATCAATTCATATAACGAAAACGCATCATTGATTCCTGCTTCTACTACGAAATTATTGACTACGGAAGCTGCAATGTCTTTGTTTGGTAAAGATTATCAATGGGTTACACAGTTAGAGCATTCTGGTTCTATTGATGAGCAAGGAATTCTAAACGGAAACCTATACATAGTAGGAAGTGGAGACCCTTCATTAGGAACAGGTAGGGCAGGAGCTGCTACTTATGGGGCTTTGGTAAGTGATTTTGTAAGGTCTGTAAAAGATTTAGGGATAAAGCGGATAAAAGGAGATATCGTTCTAAAAACAGCAGTTATTAAGAGTAATAAAACGGTAGTTCTA
>CAUQOP010000195.1:0-2836 GCA_963519505.1 uncultured Flavobacteriaceae bacterium
GAGTAATCAGACCCCTCACGCCCCAGAGAAACCGTGAAATTATTTTCATCTGAACCTATAAACCCTTGAGTCACATAGGTTTTAGCTTTATCTAATTGAGAAATATTCTTCTCTGTATCTTCCCAGTTTACCACTCCTTCACGGTAGTTGGTATCAGTTTTTATAAAATCCCGAGCATCCAGCCACTGGTTACCCATCTCATTATCAGAAAGATACACGCTCAATATTTTTGATGAAATCATCTCTCCACAAGTTACAACTTGGTCATAAACAAAATTGTAATTGGGAGATTTATTCCTTCTAAGGAAAGATTCTATATCATCAAAAAACTATTTGATTTCGCTGAAAACTTGGTGATTTTCATCAAAAAGTACTTTTGCAATTTTGATATGTTCTTCCTTTATTTTAGCTATTTCCTGCTGATAGTCACTTTTATTGAAATAAAATTCCACCACTCTTTCTAGTGCATTAGTAGTCTTTCCCATAGCCGAAACGACTATCAGACATCTCTCAAAGCCTTGTATACTAAGCACTCTGAGCACATTTTTCACACTATCAGCATCTTTCACAGAAGCTCCTCCAAATTTGAATATCTTCATTGAGATTTTTTTAATTCGTTATAGTCTTGTACTCAAACTTACAAAAGTATTAAATAAGATTGATATAAAAAAGTATATTTTTCAGTATAAATTTACGATTTTTGTAAATCTTTTAAATTAAACAAGTTATGACAGACCAAACTCTACAATCTTTGGGAGAATTTATCATTGATAAACAGGATGATTTCAAGTTTTCAAGCGGAGAACTTTCCCGATTATTAAGCTCCATAAAAATAGCCTCTAAAATCGTAAATAGAGAAGTAAACAAGGCTGGAATCGCGGATATCCTTGGTAAAGCCGGCAACGAAAATGTACAAGGCGAGGAGCAGATGAAGCTGGATGTTTTCGCCAATGATATTTTTATAGACGCCCTCTCTCACAGAGAAATCGTGTGTGGTATCGCATCAGAAGAAAATGAAGATTTCATAGAGATAAAAGGAAACGAGAACAACGCCCACATGAACAACTATGTGGTGCTGATAGACCCTCTAGACGGCTCTTCTAATGTAGATGTCAATGTATCTGTGGGAACTATTTTCTCTATATACAGAAGGGTAACTCCTGCGGGAACACCTGTAAAAATAGAAGATTTCCTTCAAAAAGGTGTAAATCAGGTAGCGGCAGGATATGTTATTTATGGTTCATCCACCATGCTGGTTTATACAACAGGAAACGGAGTGAATGGCTTTACGCTAGACCCATCAGTAGGGACCTATTTCCTATCTCATCCTAATATGACTTACCCTAAAACAGGTAAAATCTACTCTATCAATGAAGGAAACTACGCTAAATTCCCACAAGGAGTAAAAGAGTACATCAAATATTGCCAGGAAGAGGAAGGAAACAGACCTTATACATCCAGATACATAGGCTCATTAGTAGCTGATTTTCATAGAAATATGATAAAAGGAGGTATCTACATCTACCCTTCCTATGCCCACGCTCCAAATGGAAAACTTAGGCTGCTTTATGAGTGCAATCCTATGGCTTTCTTGGCTGAACAAGCTGGAGCAAAGGCTACAAACGGCTTCCAAAGAATCCTAGAAATAGAACCTACTTCTCTACACCAGAGAGTTCCTTTTTTCTGTGGAAGTGTAGAAATGGTCGAAAAAGCAGAAGAATTTATGGCGAAGCATAAATAGTTTTTGATAAAATTTCATTCAAAATAAAAAAGTTCTACCCAAAAAGTAGAACTTTTATTTTTTTACTTCTTTCGGATGAGCCACAGCCCTATGAAAGTGAGCAATCCATTGATAATCAGAAGCTCTAAACCAATTTTAAATTCACCGAAAATATCTGATTGGTATTTGTCTATCAAGAAAGAAAGCGTAGGTGCGATGATGCAGATATACGGCACCAAATGGTCTTTCACCTTATATTTGGTAAAAATCCCAAAAGCAAACAAACCAAGCAGCGGCCCGTAAGTGAAGCCTGCCAATTTCAAGATAAGCCCAATCATAGAAGCATCATCTATCCACTTGAAAACCATCACCATAATGAGGAAAGAAATTGTCACCAAAATATGCACTTTCTTTCTGAAAGTTTCTTTTTTGGTGTGAGCCCAGTCCTTATCTTTAATTCCAAAAATATCAATACAAATAGAAGAAGTAAGTGCCGTCATTGCCCCATCAGCACTGGAACAAAAAGCCGAAATAAGCCCAATAATGAAAGTCACCCCTATCAGCGGAGACATATATTCTAAAGCCGCTGTAGGGAACAGCCTGTCCTTCACCGCGGTGATGTTTTTCTGTTCCGCGAACAAATGAAGCATTCCGCCCATATAAAGGAATAAAGTAATCATCCCCAGCAAGATGAAAGTAAGCACCAGCATATTTTTCTGGCTGTCTTTCAGGTTAGAAACGGAGATATTTTTCTGCATCATATCTTGATCTATCCCTGTCATCGCAATGGTAATGAACGCCCCCGCCAAAATCTGCTTTATGAAGAAACTTCCATTCATCACATTCGTATCAAAAACACGAAGGTAGCCCCTTTCACTCATCATAGAAAGACTTTCAGAGAAGCTGATATTCATATGATGAAGGATATAAATCACCGTTGCCACCAAGCCCAAAAGCATGGCCGTGGTCTGGATAGTATCTGTCCAAATAATGGTTTTCACACCGCCTTTGTAAGTGTAAAGGATAATCATCAAAAGAGTGAGCAAAGTCGTAAGCCAAAACGGAACACCCAAGCTGTCCAAAATCATCACCTGCAATATATTTACTGCTAAATAA
>CAUQOP010000196.1:0-2829 GCA_963519505.1 uncultured Flavobacteriaceae bacterium
TTCAGAATTCTTTATAAAGTGTTTTATATGGCGCTGAAGCTCCGAATCTGTCCAAGCCTATCACCCGCCCTTCTAAGCCTACATATTTATACCAGCCCAAGGTAACACCTGCCTCTACCGCTACTCTTTTCAGAATATTTTTAGGTAGAACAGATTCTTTGTATTCTTGTGGCTGCTCATCAAAGATGTTGGTACTCGGCATAGAAACTATTCTTACTTTTACGCCTTGTTCATTAAGTTTAGTTTTTGCTTCTACAGCCAATTCCACCTCTGAACCTGTAGCGATGATAATCGCCTCAAAATCTTTGTCTTCGCAAAGAACATAGCCTCCTTTCTGAGCTTCTTCAGATTTTGCCCATCCAAGTCCTGCTCTATCATAAACAGGAAGATTTTGTCTTGTAAGAACTAAACAAGTAGGTCCTTTTTTATTCTTTAATGCTGATTTCCAAGCTTCTGCAGTTTCATTGGCATCCATAGGACGGATTACAGTCATATTTGGAATTGTTCTATATGCCCATAGGTGTGCTTCTGGCTGGTGCGTAGGCCCATCCTCTCCTAATCCGATAGAATCATGAGTCAGCACATACACCACCTGCTGCTCCATAAGAGCCGACATACGCATCGCTGGTCTCATGTAATCCGAGAACACGAAGAATGTCCCTGAATAAGGCAGAACTCCTCCATGAAGAGCCATTCCGTTCATAATCGCTGCCATACCATGCTCACGCACTCCGTATCTGATGTATCTTCCTTTCGGGTTTTCTGGTGAGAAAGACTCCTCTCCTGCTGGGAGAGTGTTGTTAGACGGTGTCAAATCCGCTGAACCGCCCATCAGCTGAGGAATATATTTAGCTATATGATTTAAAACCGTTCCCGAAGCAGAACGAGTGGCGATTGCTTTCTCGGAACCGAACTGAGGAATATCAAAAGCTTCTTTGGAGATTTCTCCTTTTATGCTGTTTTCTAATTCTTTAGCGGCTTCTTGGTTTTTATTTTTATAATTTTCCCAAAGTTCATTCCATTTGTTTTCAAGGTTTTCACCTTTTTCTTGAGTTTTAGCTCTTAAATCAGAAATTTCATCTGGAACGAAGAAAGATTTGTCTTTTGGAAGACCTAATTTTTCTTTCATCAGCTCGATTTCTTCCGCTGGGAAAGGCTCTCCGTGAGCTTTGGAAGTTCCTGCTCTATTTGGTGAACCAAAACCGATGATAGTTTTACAAATGATGATAGACGGCTTAGATTTTTCTTTTTTTGCTTCTGCTATAGCAGCATTGATTTGGTCATAATCATGCCCGTCAATCTCAAGAACCTGCCATCCATACGCCTCAAATCTCTTTCTGGTATCTTCCGTGAAAGAAATGTGCGTAGGCCCATCTATGGTGATGTTATTGCTGTCATAAAGCATAATCAGTTTTCCTAATTTATTATGCCCAGCAAAAGAACACGCCTCGTGGGAAATTCCCTCTTGCAGACAGCCATCACCTGCCACCACATAAGTATAATGGTCTATAATCTCACTACCTTCTCTATTATATCTTGCTGCCAAAGAAGCCTCTGCCAGAGCAAATCCTACTGCATTGGCTACGCCCTGCCCCAGTGGTCCCGTAGTGGTTTCCACCCCTGCTGTTACGAAGTTTTCTGGGTGCCCAGGAGTTTTACTTCCCCATTGTCTAAATGCCTTCAAATCATCCATTGACAAATCATACCCATAAAGGTGCAACAAACTGTAAATAAGCATACTACCATGCCCTGCTGATAGGATAAATCTGTCTCGGTTGAGCCATTTAGGGTTTTTCGGGTTAAAATTCATATGTTCAGACCAGAGAACAGCACACACATCTGCCATCCCAAGCGGCATCCCAGGGTGTCCAGAGTTCGCCGCCGCCACACCATCCACAGAGAGTCCTCTAATAGTGTTTGCAATGATTTTACAAGAGTTCATATATTTAAAATTGGTTTTTTATTTATTTTTTTACATAAAAATAGAGAGACAATTATCCTTATCTCTCTTATTATTTCAGCCCAAAAAACAACTCCACAACATACTTGCCAAGACCATCTCTTTTTATTGGGTACAAAAAACTCATTTTTTATTTAAAAATTACTTGGGTAAAGGTAAGAAATAAATCAAATACAACCAAATTTTGTAATCATCCTTTTTCTATTTATTCTTTTTAACTTAAAAAATTAAGGTCTTTTGCCTTTTGAACAAGGCTGATAGTTTTATTCACCCCAAATTTAGCCATTAGATTTTTCCTGTGGCTGTCTACAGTTTGTGAACTTATAAACATTTTTTCTGCTATCTGAGGAGAAGACAACCCTTGTGATATATACTCTAAAACTTCTTTTTCTCTCTTTGTAATGGGCGGCACCTCTACCTGCATGACTTCCGCCATGGATACTAATACCTTTTGAGCATCTTCTCCAAAATATATTCCTCCCCTATAGACCTCTTTTATTGCTTTTTCCAATTCTCCAATGGAAGTACTTTTAATAAGATAACCTGACGCTTTATTCCCCAACATTCTGACAATGAAGCTTCTTTCATCATGATTACTAAGAGCTATTACTTTAATATGCGGATACATTTTTTTCACTTCTGCACAAATATCCACCCCATTCCCGTCTGGAAGACTAATATCTAGTATAAGAACATCAGTTTCATTTTCTTCCAATACTTGCCATAATTCAGCTGCAGAAGTAGCTGTAGCTATTATTTGGATTTCATCTCTATTTTCTATAAAGCTCTTCAGACCTTCTGTTATCAAAGGATGATCATCACAAATTATTATTTTTATCATCATTTAAGTTTTTTTATTCTATTTTAGC
>CAUQOP010000197.1:0-2814 GCA_963519505.1 uncultured Flavobacteriaceae bacterium
AAATAATTCAGAATACTATGAAATCCTGTATCAATCCCTAAAAGTGGCCATAAGACAATAATTCCAAGCATCAAAGCCCTTCTTATCCATTTAGGAAGTTTGAAAATTCCCAACGAAAGAAGCGGTGCTAATATGTAAAACTGAACTTCTATTTCTAATGTCCATAAAACAATGTTAATCAATGGATAGCGCTCCTCAGAAAAAACAATATTATGCACATAAAACAGCGATGCCAAAAAGTTTGGGAATAATTCCTGAAAATTCTTACTTCCTAAAACTGTTGAAATAAATAGAAATAGTATTAAATGAACAATATAAGGCGGTTCCAGCCGAGTAAGCCTTCTCAAAAAATAATCCTTTATAGAGACTTCCCTGCCACCATACACATATTGTTTTAGAAAAGGAAGTGATAATATAAATCCACTAATTCCGAAAAATAGAAAAACTCCTGTAGATCCCATCCCATTTCCAAAAAAAGGATAAATATAACTATGTTCCTTTATCTCAGGAAAGTTTACCTCATGATTAGCCAAGAAATGACAAATAAAAACACTTGCAATAGCTATAAATCTTAGCCCATCAATATATTTTATAATCTTCCCCGATGAGGTTACTCTTTCCAGTAAATGTATATTCATACTCTACAGTTTTTTATTTATATTTTATCTATTTCTTCTTATAATTCTACTATAGTTGCTCCCCAAGAAAGCCCCACTCCAAAACCTATCAGCATTATCTTCTGCCCTTTTTTAACTTTTCCTGTTTCTAATGCATCTTTCAGTGCAATCGGAATGGTAGAAGAAACCGTGTTCCCATATTTCTCTAAATTGATATAGAATTTTTCCTCTGGAATCTCCAAAATTTCCCGCTGTCTTCTAAGAATATGCGCATTGGCTTGGTGAAAAATATAATAATCCACATCATTTTTAGTTAAATTATTCTTCTCCAAAATTTCTTTCACCAGTACTGGAATTTTTTCTACAGTAAATATAAATATATTTTGTCCATTCATATACAGACAGTTACCAGCTTCATCTTCCTTATTTATACGATTTCTACCGCCGCCATTTCTTACAATGAGATTATCATATCCGCTGCCATCTGTCCCTAAAATGAACTGGAAATTCTCTTTTGTTTCATCCTTTTGTATCAAAGTAGCTGCCGCCCCATCCCCAAAAATAGTTCGGTTAGACTTGTCTGATTTTCTAAGATATTTGGTATAAGTTTCGGCCGTTACTAATAGAATATTTTGGGCTACACCTGTTGCGATAAGCCCTTTTGCTATGCTCAGACCATAGACAAAGCCAGAACACCCGAGATTAAAATCCAAAGCTCCTATATCCTTTCTCAGTCCCAATCTGTCCTGCAAGATACAAGCCGTAGTAGGAAGATGATAATCAGGGCTTTGCGTACAAAACAAGATAAAATCTATATCGTTTTTATCTATTTTTTTTAATAGTTTCTCAGAAGCTTTCACCGCCAGCTCCAGCACTGTTTCCTCTGCTGATGCTGTATATCGCTGTTTTACACCGACTTTATTAAAAATTTTCTCTGGGCTCCACTCTGGAAACTCCTTTTGTAAATCTTCGTTTGTTACTTTTTTTTCTGGAAAATATGTTTCTATTTCAGAAATTCTAAACATCTTTAGTCTACTTTTATACCATTCACATATATTTGATATCCCATCTCTACATTGGGTTCAAGTGTCTTAGAAACAGAGCAGTATTTCGCAAAGGATAAGTCTGCTGCTTTTCTTGCCTTTTCAGGATTCACATCTCCATCTACATAGAATTTTACCATTATATTTCTAAATGGTTTCGCCTCCCCTTCTACTACTCTCTCACCTTCTACCTCTGCCGAAAACTTGGTAATCTGCTGTTTCTGTTTCTTCAGAATGCTGACTACATCTATTCCACTGCAGCCTGCCACAGACATCAGCAGAGCCTCCATAGGGCTCACGCCATTGTTTTTGTCCTCGCCTATATTATTGAGCAAGATTTTCTGACCATTTTCATTCGCACATTCGAAAAGAAAATTGTCATTTATTCTGTTTAAAGTGATTTTCATCGGTTTTTATTTCCATTTAATGTTACAACCAAGGCTTGGTCTCTGCAATTCTTCCTGCGGCTGACCTGCCAAAAGATTTTCAAAAGCTATGACTAAATCCTCGCCCGTAATCTCCTTATTATTTCCAGGTCTGGAATCATCCATTTGACCACGATAAATCAAGTCCAATTTGTTATCAAAGAAATAAAAATCTGGCGTACATGCCGCATCATAGGCCTTTGCCACAGCTTGGCTCTCATCGTACAAATACGGAAAAGTGAAACCTTTTTCCTCCGCAAAATCCACCATCAGCTCTGGCGAATCTGCTGGATAATTTATCACATCATTAGAATTTATCGCGATAAACTCTATTCCTTTCCCTTTATAATCTTCGTAAAGTTCAGCCAATTTTTCTATCACATGAATCACAAACGGACAGTGGTTACACATGAAAATAACCAAAGTTCCTTTGCTTCCCTTTAAATCTTCTAAACTCTTTAACTCATTGTTTTTCGCAGGATTAGGCAGCTCAAAAAATGGAGCTTTTGTTCCTAATGCCAACATATTTGAAGGTGTATTTGCCATAATTTTTCTTTATTTTTAAATTAAATCTAATATTTCAGTGATTACATCATACCCTCTATTTTTCGCGTAATAGACTTGTAAATCATTGTAAAACTGAGCTTTAGGGTAGTTTTCTGGGTCTGCTTTGTATTTTTTCAAAAGTTCTGTTCCATAGGCTGGTCTCGGCCCCCAATGCGCTATCAC
>CAUQOP010000198.1:0-2814 GCA_963519505.1 uncultured Flavobacteriaceae bacterium
GCATCAGACTATTAAACCTTCTGAAACGCTCTTCGTAGTGGATTCCATGACAGGGCAGGATGCCGTAAATACAGCCAATGCGTTCAACGAGGTGCTAAACTACAACGGAGTAGTTCTTACCAAATTAGACGGTGATACCCGAGGCGGAGCGGCGCTTACGATTCGTTCCGTGGTTAATAAACCGATAAAATTCATCTCCACAGGAGAGAAAATGGACGCCCTAGATATCTTATATCCAGACAGAATGGCGGACAGAATCCTAGGAATGGGAGATGTGGTTTCCTTGGTAGAAAGAGCCCAAGAGCAGTTCGATGAAGAAGAAGCAAAGAAACTCAACAAAAAAATTCAGAAAAACGAACTTGGTTTTGATGACTTCCTAAAACAGCTCCAGATGATGAAGAAAATGGGAGGAATGAAAGACCTCATGGGTATGATACCAGGAATGGGAAAAGTAGCCCAAAATGTGGATATCAATGATGATACCTTCAAGCATATAGAGGCGATGATACAGTCCATGACGCCAGAAGAAAGAAGAAGACCGAGCATCATCACCATGCCGAGGAGACAAAGAATAGCCAAAGGAAGCGGAAGAAAAGTAGAAGAAGTAACCGCTCTGATGAAGCAGTTCGAGCAGCTTGGCAAGACTATGAAACTCCTGCAAAGCCCACAAGGCAAGCAGCTGATGTCTATGATGAGCAAAGGCGGCGGACTCCCAGGAATGGGCGGCGGAATGCCTTTCGGAGGAAAATAAACGAATAAAAGAAAATCCCTTCTCTCACAGAAGGGATTTTTTGTTTTTCGAGATTTTGATTTTATTTAAAATTTAAAAGTATCATCTTTAAAGGCTTTGTTTAGTTCTATTTTACTAAAAATCATCACATAGTCCGAATCTTTTTTCGGCGAAGAAGCCTCTATACGAAACGGCATCAGGAGATTTCCTACTTTTTTGTAATCAGAATAAGTGATGGTCTCTCCCCTTTTTTCCTCCTTTAAAAGCAGATAAGACAGCTTGTCAAAATAGTAAATAGTTTTATTCACATTTTTGGTAAGTTCTACTTTGAAAACTTCCTTGTCTCCGAGTTTTTCTACCCCCAAAAGCTCCGCTGTGAAGCCCTTTTGCTCATAATTGATAAAATCCGTATCGAAACTCTCTGGCTTATAATTTGGGTATTCTTGGAGTTTATTAACGGCGTAGTTCATAGCGTAGCCCTTTTTCCCATCATAGCCCTCTATGACCTGTTCTTTTTTCCCATTCACTACGATGGTTTTGGTCAGATTCGGTCTGGCTTGGTAGATTTTCACAGGATATTCCTCATTCACCCCCAAAACCACTTTTCCGTGAAGCAGAATGGTATTCAGAAGTTTCCACTGGACTAAACCTCCTGTGTTTTGGATATTTTTATCAATAATCTGAGCCGCAGTCTGGGCAGAAAATATTTGCGCTAAAAATACCAAGGTTATCAGAAATATTTTTCTCATGTTATTCTTTTTATGGTTTATTGGTTTCTTAAAATTTCTCTTGCCTTTTCCAAATCCTCTGGAACATCTATCCCCACGCCTACGAAATTGGTCTCTATCATCTTGATTTTCATGCCGTATTCCAGATAGCGGAGACATTCTATTTTTTCAGCAATTTCCAAAGGTTTCATCGGAAGTTTTGCAAAGTTAAGCAAAGCCTCTCGCCTAAAAGCATAAACGCCGATATGTTTAAAATATTTTACGCCCTTCTCCTCTCTTGGATAAGGAATCACAGAACGGCTGAAATACAGGGCAAAACCATCTTTATCCGTAATTACTTTTACATTATTCGGGCTTTCTATTTCTTGTTTTTCTGTCAAATGAATTTTGAGCGATGCCAGAGAAATTTCCTTCTTGTCATCATCCTCAAAAACCGAAATTAGCTGTTTCAGTGGTTCGGTTTTTAGGAAAGGTTCATCGCCTTGGACATTCACCACTATATCACAGTCGATATTCTGCACAGCCTCTGCGATACGGTCGCTGCCTGTCTCGTGCTGACCTGTCATCAGGGCTTTTCCCCCTGCGTTTTTTATTTCATTAAAAATAATTTCTGAGTCCGTAGCCACGAAAACCTCATCAAACAAGCCTGTTTCCACCACATTTTGGTAGGTAGTAGTAATGACAGTTTTCTCGCCCAAAAGCTGCATGAGCTTTCCTGGGAAACGGCTCGCCTCGTATCGAGCAGGGATAACGGCTATTATTTTATTTTTTTTCATTTTTTACTTTAATTTCAATATTTGAGATAAGGTTTTTCCATCCCAAATAAATGTTTTTTCATCTGTTTTTTGATTTATTGGAGTTTCTTTTTCATTGTCATCTTCATCGAATTCTGCTTCTTCCATTTTCATGATGATTTTAGATTTTACACCGCCTTTATCACTCGGGAAAATATATTCTTCGCTATGATAAAAAACACCTGCATCTCCCACATTCATCAACAAATCCAGTGGAAAAAACTTCTTCCCATTCCATAGCAGATACTGCGTACTGGTAGGGATTCCACACGCCTCTCCTGAGTTTTCTACCCTTATCACGGATTTTATTCCTGATAGCCCCTTGTTGTTTAGTATCTCCATACTTGTAAAATGCAGATTATCAACAAGAAAATTATGTTTATCTATTACTTTATTGTTTTCCAGCGCCAGAACCTCCATTTTCACCTGTTTATAAGCGCCACCATCTCTACTGACCGTTCCCACAGCCCCAAAAAGAAACTCTACGCCATTCTTTTTTTGATGCTGTAAAGCAAGATTTCCACCCCAGATATAGCCTTTTTTCAGCTGATTATTTTTCTTA
>CAUQOP010000199.1:0-2802 GCA_963519505.1 uncultured Flavobacteriaceae bacterium
GTGTTGTCTAAATCATTGGAAACATTGGCTCTAAGAGTAGAAAAACACTGCGAAAATGCGCTGAAAGTGGCAGAGTTTTTAGAACAACATCCTAATGTAGAATTTGTGAAATATCCGTTTTTGAAATCACACCCGAACCATGAAGTTGCCAAAAAGCAAATGAAATTGGGCGGAAGTATCGTAGCATTCCAAGTGAAAGGCGGTGTAGAAGGCGGAAGAAATTTCTTAAATAAAATAAAAATGTGTTCATTATCAGCCAATCTGGGAGATACTAGAACCATAGTAACCCATCCAGCTTCCACTACGCATTCTAAACTGAGCGAGGAAGAAAGAAACGAAGTGGGCATCACAGCAGGGTTGGTTCGCTGCTCGGTAGGGCTGGAAAATGTAGAAGATATTATTGCAGATTTGAAACAAGCATTGGAGTAAGATTTGGAATAAATTTTAAAATCAGAATGAAAAAATCAGCAAAATATTTTAGTTTATTTCTAATATTGAATATTATTCTTATTTCGTGTAATTTAGGATACGAAGTAAAGGATGGTAAGGTCTACTATAAGTGGATACACGGCGGCAATATGTCCAAAGAAACCATCCTTGTAGAAGATGCTGATGCAGAAACGTTTGAAGTTATAAAAAATGATGTGGACCTTGATTTGGGTAAGGATAAAAATTATGTATTTTTGGAACTTGCCAAATTAAAAGCAGACCCAGCTACTTTTGAGCAAATTGAGGGCTATTATTGGAGGGATAAAGATAATGTATATATGCTCCAGTATGGTAGTCCAGATAATAATGCAGTAAAGGGAGCTGACCCTAGAACTTTCCAAGTGATAAAAGATAACTGGGGGCGTGATAAGAAAGGAGTTTATCATATTTACGATCAATTGAAAAATGTAGACCCAAAAAAATTCATAGCGATAGATGAAGATTGGGGAAAAGATGATAAATACTACTACTATCATGAAGAGAGAATAGATTCTTTGGATTATAAAACAGCAGAAATCGTGAGCTCATATTACATCAAAGACCAATACAGAGTTTTTTGTCGTAATAAAATAGCCAAAGGAGCTAATCCTAAAACCTTTGAAGCAGTAGGTATTGGAGCTTATGGGCATGATGACAAGTATATATTTGAATTTGAAAAGAACAAAGGTCCTATTACAGAAGAATATAAAAAAATATATATGGACAAAAAGAAATAAACATGAGTTTCTTGGATAAAATTTTCGGAAAAAAGGAGAGGAAATCAGTCACTATTCATGTTGATAAAGAGAATTTTAAGATAAATGGAAAAGTTTTTTCTTTTCCGTTTTTATATTCTGATTTAAAAGAAATTTTGGGCGAGCCTATCCGTATTCAAATGAGTGATGGCAAGGCTGATGAGGACGGCTATGTGCTTCCTTCGCGCTACTCTTGGGATGATTTAGGGATTGATGCTTTGGAGAAATTCCAAGGAAAGGTAGTGGAACTGAATCTGCAGATTTCAAAAACCAAGCCTTATCCGTTTTCTCCTGAAAACCCTTTTTCTGGGGAATTTTTGATTGATGGAAAACCATATCAAGAGGCGATTAAAATCAAAAAAGAGGATAAACTTTTTGTTGAATTTAATGTTGGTAAAATGGAGATTTCTGCCCGTATAGCCAGCGAAAAAGAAGAAAACTGTCAGCCAAAGGAAATCATGAGTGTCTGTATTTGTCAGACAGAACCAAAGCCTAAATCTAAAAAGAAAAATCCATATAAATTTAAAAAGGAAAAAGGTGAAGTTATTGATTTTAATGATTTTAATTTTAAATTATTGGTCATAGAAGAACTGATGTATAATCAGGATTTACTAAAACCAAAATTTGATATTTATGATTTTGTAGAATACGCAGAGCGGGAGATAAATCCAGATGAAGAGGGCTATGAGCCTATTCCAGAAGCTTTGGAATATTTCCAAAATTTGGAAATTTCTAAAAAATGGACAGAAAAAATCACAGAACTTTATCAAGATGGAGGAAATGAAATCTACATGCAGATTTCTCCGCAGTGGGATGGCGAGGATGAGATTTATAATGTTCAGTCTTTTGAGGATGTAGAAAATTTTCCTCGATTAAAGAGAATAACCGCTTTTAATATCAATGATGAAGTGCGTGAATTTTTGAAGAATAAAGGAATAGAAATAGGAAACTAATATTTAAATAAAATAAACTTGAAAAATACAAAACAACTAAATGATGCATTGGAGCATCGGATTTTGATTCTGGATGGAGCTATGGGAACCATGATTCAGAAGTATAATCTTACCGAAGAAGACTATCGCGGCGAGCAGTTTCGTGATTGGGCATATCCCGTGAAAGGGAATAATGATATGCTGTCCATCACCAAACCCAGCGTGATAGATGAAATCCACAGGCAGTATTTGGAGGCTGGGGCAGACATTATAGAGACCAATACCTTTTCCAGTACGACTATTGCGATGGCGGACTACCATATGGAGGATTTTGTTTATCAATTGAACTATGAATCTGCAAAACTTGCCCGAAAAGCATGTGATGATTACACTGCTAAAACTCCAGACAAACCGAGATTTGTGGCAGGGGCTATTGGGCCTACGAATAAAACAGCCAGTCTTAGCCCAGATGTGAATGACCCAGGCTACAGAGCTATTACCTTTGATGAACTGAGAAAAGCTTATAAACAACAAGCAGAGGCGTTATTAGATGGCGGAGCAGATATTCTTTTGGTGGAAACTATTTTTGATACACTCAATGCAAAGGCGGCTCTTTTTGCGATTGATGAAATTCAGGAGGAGAGAGG
>CAUQOP010000200.1:0-2799 GCA_963519505.1 uncultured Flavobacteriaceae bacterium
CCTTAAAATCGGACAAATTGGCATCTGGAACATTTAATCCCTTTAATTCTACATCATATTCTGATTCTGTGAGCGTTCCTATACTCTGCGACTTCTCCAAAGAAGGCTTCATCAAGAAAAGTCTTTGAATAGACTCACGAACACCTGGCACAAAGAAAAATGCCAACACAAACCCGCCAAATAGGATATTACTCCATTGTTTTTTTAAAAAGTTTTTCATTTTTTGATAATTTCTAATAATTTTTCTAATTCTTCCTGTGTGTAGTCATATTTTATCCAATGGATATTTTCCAGTTTTCTAAGCCATGTAAGCTGTCTTTTGGCGTATCTTCGGGAATTTTTCTTTATTTCTGAAATTGCAAAATCCAGCTCCCACTCACCTGAAAAATATTTGAATAATTCTGTATAACCCACTGTTTGCAAGGCTGTTTGGTCTTTATAAAGAATAAGATTTTTCGCTTCTTCCAAAAGCCCATTCTGCACCATCAAATCCACTCTTCGGTTAATTCTGTCATAGATAATCTCTCTGTCCGCAGAAATCCCAATTCTGACAACATCAAAATCTCTTTTAACCAACGGATTATCAATGTTTTCCGTGTATGTTTTTCCTGTCTGCCAGATAATATCCAAAGCCCTCATCAGTCTGCGCGGATTTTCTTTATCAACTATCTGATAATAAGCACTATCCGATTCTTTCAAAAGTTTTTGCAAGGCCTCTATTCCACCCTCACTGAAAAGCTGTTCTAATTGTTTCTGATTCTCTGGGTTGGATTCTGGAAGATTGTTCAATCCCTCTGTGACAGCCTTTTCATACATTCCCGAACCGCCCACCAGCACTACATTATCATACTTTTGGAACAGCTGTTCTAGTTTTTCCAAGGCATCTTTTTCATACTGCCCGATGGAATATTCGTCCACCACACTGAGGTTTCCTATGAAATGGTGTTTCACTTGGGCAAGTTCATCTTCTGTCGGTGCAGCTGTGCCAATGGGCATTTCCGCAAAAAACTGGCGTGCATCACAGGATACAATTTCGGTTCCGAAATATTTCGCCACCGCGATTGCTAGTTTCGTTTTACCAATTCCCGTAGGCCCTACCACAGAAAAAAGTCTTTTCTTCATTAATTTTAAAAATAGGCCTCAAAGATATGGATTTTACTCATTTTGAGAATAAAAATATTTTCTATGATGCCATTTGTTTTTTTCTATTTTTTTGGCTAAAAGCTTTATATTTGTAACATTAAAACCAAAATTTTAACATAAAAAGTAATGAAATTATTTCCCACAATAGAAGAAGTTTTTAGCAATCCATTGCCCATTTACAAAACTATATTTTTCCCACTGGTTACCATAGATTTGGGAGAAGACATGGACAAAAAAGAAGGTAAGGTGCATTTTATTTCAGTTTTGGGTAATGCTTATCCTTATCTCATCAAAGATGGCGAGAGATTCGAATGGGATTTCATTAGATTTGACTGGGATGGTACTCATTATCAATTTGATAATTCCGTAATCAATATGGAAGAAACAGCTCCACTTTTAGAATGGTACGCCTCCATAGAAGAAGACTACAACAAGCATAAATCCGAGTATCTAAAGAACCACTCATGGGAAGAAGCAAGGGATAGCCATTTAGAAAAAATGAGAATAAAACGAAGAAAAATCTCCCATGACCTCTATATGTATGCTGATATGCTACTGAGCTACTGGATCACCCGTGATAAATATCTGGAAACCGGTCTTTTCATCCGTGATTATGGATACTATGGACTCAATGACCAAGTGAATAAGCCTGTAATCAGCCTTAGTAAAACTGGCATAACTAACCGAAGCGATGAATTGGTCGGAAAAGTCTGTGGATACAACTATTTAACATATGGTGAAGATGAAATAAAACTCTCCATCGATCGTAAGAAACAACAAATTATCCAAAAATTCTATTGGAGCTAAATACTCTTTAATATTTTGTTTCTTGCATAATATGGCGTTTTATTTTAACTTTGCACAAACCTAAACGAATGTCTAAAAACAATACCAAATACATCTTCGTAACAGGAGGTGTAACATCATCATTAGGAAAAGGAATCGTTTCCGCTTCTCTAGGTATGCTACTGAAAGCCAGAGGATTTAAAGTTACGATACAGAAACTTGACCCTTATATCAACATCGACCCAGGGACACTGAACCCATACGAACACGGCGAATGCTATGTGACAGAAGACGGCGCAGAAACAGACCTTGACTTGGGACATTATGAGAGATTTCTAGATACCAATACCAGCCAAAATAATAATGTAACCACAGGAAGAATCTACCAAACCGTAATTGAAAAAGAGCGAAAAGGTGATTTCCTAGGAAAAACCGTGCAGGTAATTCCACACATTACCAATGAGATAAAGAGAAGAATAAAAATTCTTTCTAATGAAGGCTATGATATCATCATCACTGAAATAGGTGGAACGGTGGGAGACATAGAGTCTTTACCCTACATAGAGTCTGTTCGTCAGCTGAAATGGGAACTGGGAGAGAAAAACTCTATGGTGATTCACCTTACTTTGCTGCCTTATTTGGCTTCAAGTGGCGAATTAAAAACAAAACCTTCTCAGCACTCTGTAAAAGCACTGATGGAAAGCGGCGTTCAGGCGGATGTTTTAGTCTGCAGAACCGAACATACCATCACTAAAGACATCAAGTCTAAACTTGCTCAGTTCTGTAATGTAGCCATAGAAAATGTAGTGGAATGTAAGGATGTAGACACTATATACAGCGTTCCTATAGAACTGCATCAGCAAAATTTTG
>CAUQOP010000201.1:0-2794 GCA_963519505.1 uncultured Flavobacteriaceae bacterium
GACCCAGCTAACTCAGGAGGAAAAAGATGTGTTTAAGACCTTTAAGGAGATTTCACCTTTGGAAATCGTAACTCAGGCGGCACAGAGACAGCAGTATATAGACCAAGCGCAATCTTTAAACCTAAATATTCCATCTTCTATGCCGATAAAAGATGTGAATAAAGTGATAATAGACGCTTGGAAATTGGGAGTGAAAACGCTTTATTATCAGCGTTCGCAGTCTGTTTCTAAGGAATTAGTTATTAATTTTATGAATTGTTCAAGTTGTGAAGCGTAATGATAAATAAAAGTGTAAGCTTATTTTAGCTTACATTTTTATTTTAAAATCTATCTTTTTTATTTCTTTTAGTTGTTTTTCAGCATTAATAGGGTAGTCTTTAGTTTTATAGCCTTGTTTTTGGTCTTCTATGATTCGTTCTAGTATTTTTCTTATATATTCTTTTAAAGGGATGAATTTATAATCATAGTTCTTATAAAATATTTCTCCTTTTTTATTGACCCAGAGACTATTGTTTGGGCTATTATATTTCTCTTGACCATAGAAGTTTTTTAGTTCATAATAGGGCAGATATTTATTAGGACGATTTACAATTTCGTAATGGTTTATAATTTTTTTGTCAAAAGGATGATTAATTTCTGTTAGGATTTCTAATTGATTGATTTCATCTACTATTTTTTGTTCAATATTGTTATAAACAAAAGGGTAAGGATAGTATTTCCCTTCATATAAATAGTCTTTTGGATTATTAGATTTTTTCAGAGGCTTCACTTTTATTCCTTTTTTATTGATGAGATAAGAGGTTGATTTTTTGGAAATAGGGGCTATAAACGAATGTTCTCCTCCTTTATCAAATTCCCTTTTCCATCCACCTGTATAGACTATTGCATAGCTGTAGTTAAATTGAGTTGCAAAATCCCATTTTGCAGGTAGAACTTTCTTCCCAAACCAATCTACAAATCCCATTTTATTTTTTTCTACATATCGTCTCAGTCCTTCTTCCCAAATATCATTTCCATTATCAAACCACTGTGGATAGTATAGAAATTTTCCATTTCTATCATAGACTTCTCCTGCCTCTATTCGTGGGTTATCTTTATCATATTTTTTATTTTTAAAGGAAGTCCCCCAAAACTCTATTGTAGGTTCATTTATAGGATTTTCTGTATCATAGATTCTAAATCCCGAAAATTGAGCAGGGATGATGATTTTCCCCTTTTCATTTTTCACACCTACCAAAGTGCTGTCAGAAGTATAAAAATAATATAATTTCTCTTGTGTAAACGCTAATTTCCCGATTAATAGGATGAGAATAAGGATTATTTTTCTCATATTTTAAAACTTTCTAACAAAGGTAATTAATTTTTGCTACTATAATTTAAAAAATTCCGATATTTGGGATTATTTTTAATTTATGCTTAATCAATTATATACCAATCGGAGAACAGGAAACTCGGATAGTACTAGTGCTTCAAGGACTGATTTTCAGCGGGATTTTGACCGAATTATTTTCTCCACCTCTTTCCGAAGACTGCAGAATAAAACGCAGGTTTTCCCTCTCCCAGGTAGCGTTTTTGTGCATAACAGGCTTACCCATTCGCTGGAAGTTGCTTCGGTGGGCAGGAGCTTGGGGACTCTTGCAGGGGAGTTTATTGTGGAGAAATTTGCTCAAGAATTAAACGAGAATTCAAAGAATTTTTATCTGCATAATTTACATAATGTGATAGCAGCAGGGTGTCTCTGCCATGATATAGGAAACCCTGCTTTCGGGCATTCTGGGGAAGACGCCATCGCAAGTTATTTTGAGAAAAATAAAGATTTAAAATCTCTGATGACCGAGAAACAATGGGCAGATTTTATCAATTTTGAAGGAAATGCCAATGCTATTCGTGTGCTTACCCACCAGCAAAGAGGCAAGGACAAGGGTGGACTTCAGCTAACCATGGCAACTTTGGCAAGTATCGCTAAATACCCGTGCGAATCCATCGCGAAAGATAAAAAACAACTTCACAGAAAGAAATTCGGTTTTTTCCAAAGTGAAAAAGAGACTTTCAAAGAAATAGCCAATGCCACGGCTTTTATCACAGAACAGGAGGAACCGCTGGTGTATAAAAGACATCCTTTCGTATGGCTGGTAGAGGCGGCGGATGATATTTGCTACAATATCATAGACATAGAAGATGCCCACAGACTGAAAATTATCTCTTCTTCCGACTGCGAAAACCTCATCCTAGAACTCATCAAAACTACCGATGAAAACATAAAACGAGTAGAGGACAAACTATCCGTGATTTCTGATAAAAATGACAGAATATCTTACCTCCGTGCAAAGGTTATCAATTCTCTAATCAATGTTTCCATAGGGCTTTACAAGGAAAAAATAGATGATATTCTTATAGGAAATTTAGACCAGTCGCTGCTTTCTATTTTTAAAAAAGAAAATAAAACTTTGCAGGATATAAAGCAGTTTTCCATTGATGAAATCTACAATCACCGAGCGGTAGTAGAGATAGAAAATGCGGGGTATAATGTGATGTATGAGCTTCTCAATCATTTTATTCCATCAGCGATAAAAGAAAATCCTAAGGATTATGACAAAAAAGCCCTTCAATTACTGCCCGAGCAGTTCAGATATGATGGCGAACCTTATGAAAAGATAATGGGTGTTTTGGATTTTGTTTCTGGGATGACGGATAACTATGCTACAGACCTTTATCGAAAAATAAAAGGAATAGATATCGGAATGACGATGTAAAATTTTGACATTTTTTGTAACATTTCGTTAGACATTGATAC
>CAUQOP010000202.1:0-2779 GCA_963519505.1 uncultured Flavobacteriaceae bacterium
CTGATAGGAGAGATATCGCCCACGGTTTTGGTTTCAATTCCGAAAACTAAAACAATCGTAAATACTACAATAATCGCCATCAATGAAGAGGGAACTGCCTTTGATATTTTAGGGAAAAGCCAAGTAATCAATACGGTAAGAGCCACCAGTCCAGCCATTATCATCATCGGTGTTCCTGTGAGCCATTCCATTTGTCCATCTGGTGCAGCAGTTTTGAATTGTTCCAGCTGAGCCGAAAAAATAATCACCGCCAAACCATTTACAAAGCCATACATCACTGAACTTGGAACGAGGCGAATGTATTTAGCCCATTTAAAAATTCCCACTATCAACTGAATAACCCCAGCCATCGCCACTGCTGCAAAGGCATAGTCTAAACCATGAAGTTTTATAAGCCCAATGAGCGTGACCACAGTAGCCCCAGCACCCCCCGAAATGAGCCCAGGTCTGCCGCCAAACATTGCCGCTACCAATCCAGCGATGAATGCCGTATAAAGCCCAGAAAGAGGCGGAAATCCTGCTAAAATAGCAAAAGAAAGAGACTCTGGAATCATGGTCATAGCCACCGTAAGCCCAGCTAAAATTTCTATTCTCCAATTGATTTTTTGGTCAAGGTTGAAAAATTCTAATATCTTGTTCATGAAATTTACTTTTTTAAAGATTTGCAAAATTAGATAATCCCATTAGATTAATTAAAAATTAGAAATATGAAATATCTCATTTATTGATTTAAAATCAAATTTTAAGAAGCGATATTAGAAAAATTCAATAAGAAATGTTATCTTTGTGGTTTGTAATAAAGAGTTATGGCAGAATATAAATTGTTATTACCTTCCATGGGAGAAGGTGTGATGGAGGCAACCGTTATAGAATGGCTTTTTAAAGAAGGAGATTTTGTAGCTGAGGATGATAGTGTAGTGGAAATCGCTACGGATAAAGTGGATTCTGATGTTCCCACACCTGTTTCTGGAAAAATCGTTAAGATTTTGGTAGAAAAAGACCAAGTTGCAAAAGTGGGAGAACCTATCGCAATATTAGAAATACAAGGAGAGGAGACAGCAGATGCTCAGCCAGAAGCTGATAAGAAAGAAGAGGAAACCAAAGAAGAAATAGTAGAAGATAAAGTGGTAGACCTTTTGGAGGAGCCATTTAAAATCGTGCCTGTTTCTATGCCAGTGAGTATAGAGGGAATGAATCTTTCACCACTGGTAAGGTCTATTATCCAAGAAGAAAATATAACAGAAGAAGAGCTGAAAAGCATCCAAGGAAGAGGGCTGGAAGGCAGAATTACGAAAGAAGATATTTTAGAATTTGTCAGCAATAGAGGAAATGTGAAACCTGAGCAGCAGCCAAAAGCAGTAGAATCTAATGCATCATCAGCTCCGAAACCAGTTCAGGCTTCAGCTCCAGCTGTAACAGCTAATGAAGGTGATGAAATTATCCAAATGGATAGAATGAGAAAAATCATCGCTGAAAATATGCTGCTCAGCAAACAGATTTCTCCACATGTAAGTTCGTTTATAGAAACAGATGTTACAAACATCGTAAAATGGAGAGCCAAAAACAAATCTTCATTTGAGAAGAGAGAAGGAGAGAAGCTTACCTATATGCCTATCTTCGTGAGAGCTGTAGTAAAAGCAATTCAGGATTTCCCAATGATAAACATCTCTGTAGATGGAGACAAAATCATCAAAAGAAAAAATATAAATATAGGAATAGCGACAGCATTGCCAGATGGTAACCTTATCGTTCCTGTTATTAAGAATGCTGACCAACTTAGTCTAAGTGGCTTGGCGAAGGCTATCAATGCTGTAGTGGATAAAGCAAGAAACAAAAAACTTAGCCCGCAGGATATTCAGGGAGCTACCTATACTATTTCTAATATAGGGACTTTCGGGAATCTTATGGGAACACCTATCATTCCACAGCCGCAGGTTGCGATATTGGCCATAGGAGCGATTGTCAAAAAACCAGCAGTTTTAGAAACTCCACAAGGTGATGTGATAGCAATACGACAAAAAATGTTCATGTCTCATTCCTACGACCATAGAGTAGTGGATGGCTCACTTGGAGGATTGTTCTTAAAACGAGTGAATGACTACCTTGAAGAGTTTGACTTACATACAGAAATTTAGTTATAAAATTTATAAATAAAAAAGCGTTCATTTTATTGAACGCTTTTTGTATCTTAATTTTTTCTTTGTTTAAAGAGCCAATCTCTTACACTTTTGAGTTTATAGGCGTAATCAAAGGAATACATATGTTCTCCTCCTTTCCATGATTGAGCAGATTCAGGAACTACAGTTTTTGGAGTAAATCTTACAAAATTGATATCATAACCTTCTTTTATAAGGGCATTTACTTTAGCATTTTGTTCTTTTATAGGAAGTTGTGCAGAAAATTCTACTTCTCCAAATTTTGCACCTTCTTTATTTAAAACCTCACTGAGAGCATTCATTCCCACAGAAGCTTTTGGGTCAGCAGCAGAGATTATATAGAAGAATTTCTTTTTTGCCAAAGGTGCTAAAATGTTAGCATCCCATTGACTACCAACGAATAAAGATGCTGCAAAAACATCAGGATATTTTATATTGAAGTGAAAAGAAATCATTCCTCCCATAGACTGACCTGTCGTATAGAGACGATTTTTGTCAATGCTGTATTCTTTGGTTATTTTTTGGAGTAATCTCATAGCCACATCAGCCTCGTCGCTTACTTGCCATTGATCATTAGTCACATTTTCAGGTCCATCAAATGCAGGAACCAATACAAAACTTGG
>CAUQOP010000203.1:0-2740 GCA_963519505.1 uncultured Flavobacteriaceae bacterium
ATCTGCGAATAATCGGCTGAAATGATTTTTTTTCCTTCCTCCGCCACGAAAGCTCCACGAATCTGCTGTCCTCTGGCTGTTCTGATAGGGATATTCTGCAAGTTAGGATTTAGACTGGAGAGCCTTCCTGTAGCCGCCGTAGTCTGGGAAAAAGTAGTATGCACCCTATTATCCTTTGGTTCTATTTCAGATGGAAGCGCATCTACATAGGTTGATTTCAGTTTTTGGTAAGTTCGGTATTTTAGAATGTGCTGAATAATCTCGTGTTTATAAGCGAGTTTCTGCAAAACCTCCTCCGATGTGGAATACTGCCCTGTTTTGGTCTTTTTCGCCTTTGGGTCTAATTTTAATTTTTCGAAAAGAATTTCTCCTAACTGCTTGGGAGAGTTCATATTAAACTCCTCGCCAGAAAGTTCAAAAATCTTCTGTTCCAGCTCTCTAAGGTCGTTTTCTAAATCCACACTTTCCCTAGAAAGCCAGTCTGTATCAAGCGAAATACCCGCCAGCTCCATCTTTGCAAGGATTTTCATCAGTGGCATTTCTACTTTATGGAATAGTTCTTCCAGATTTTCCTTTTTCAGCTGTGGAGAAAAAACCTCATAAAGCTGGAAAGTAACATCCGCATCTTCCGCCGCATAATTGGTCTGAGTTTCAAGGCTGACTTCCCTCAGCGTTTTTTGATTTTTGCCTTTTTTACCAATCAAACTTTCTATGGAAATGGGCTGATATTTTAGGTAAATTTCTGATAAATAGTCCATTCCGTGCCTTCCGTCTGGGTTCAGAAGATAGTGAGCTATCATCGTATCAAAAAGCGCTCCTCTAATCTCCACATCATACTGGGCAAGTATTTTATAATCAAATTTAAAATTGTGTGCTATCTTCAGAATTTCTTCACTCTCAAAAAACGGCTTGAAAATTTCCAGCACCGCCAGCGCTTCTTCCCTATTTTCAGGAATGGGAACATAATACGCCAAGCCTTTTCGGTAAGAAAAACTCATCCCGATAAGTTCCGCCTCGAATTCATTGAGCGAAGTCGTTTCCGTATCAAAACAAACCGCCTTTTGTCCCAATAAATTTTGCACCAATATTCTCTGAGCCTTCTCATTATCAATGAATTGATAAAGATGGTCTGTATTTTCTATCCCTGCATAAGAGGAAAACAGAGAAGCCTCCTGCGAATCCTCATAATTAGCAAAAAGATCCAGCTGAACAGCCTCCTGACCAGCATTTTTTGCCTTCGGAACGGCTTTTTCTACCTCCGATGCTTGGTTTTCTGCCTCTGAATGGAAAATTCTATACAAATTTTCGTACAATCGTTTGAATTCTATTTCATCAAATATCTCTTTCAGCTTTGGAAAATCAGGCTTTTCTAAATGATATTTCTCGTGTTCAAACTCCACTGGAACATCCGTAAGAATGGTCGCCAGTTTCTTTGACAAAAGTCCTCTCTCTGCCGAATTTTCTACCTTTTCACGGAGTTTTCCTGTGAGTTTATCGGTATTCGCCAAGAGATTTTCCATAGAACCAAACTCTTGAAGGAATTTCTTCGCGGTCTTCTCTCCTACGCCTTCCAGCCCAGGGATATTATCCACTGCATCGCCCATCATTCCAAGGAAATCTATCACTTGTTTAGGGTCTTGTATTTCGTATTTTTCTAAAACTTCTGGAATTCCTAAAATCTCCACACCGCCACCTTTGCTGGCTGGTTTGTAAATTTTAATATTCTCGGTAACGAGCTGCGCAAAATCCTTATCTGGCGTAACCATAAACACTTGATAATCTTGCTTTTCCGCCTTCACAGCGATAGTCCCTATCACATCATCCGCCTCATAGCCCTCCATTCCCAAAATAGGAATGTGCATCGCCTCCAAAATCTGGTGGATATATGGCACAGCAATCTTTATCGCCTCAGGAGTTTCGGCTCTATTAGCTTTATATTCAGAAAAATCTTCGGTGCGGACATTGGCTTTTCCGACATCAAAAACCACAGCCAAATGTGGTGGGTTTTCTCGTTTTATGAGTTCAATAAGTGAGTTTGTAAAGCCAAATATCGCCGAGGTATCCAGTCCTTTGCTGGACAGCCTTGGGTTTTTAATAAAGGCGTAATACCCTCTGAAAATCATTGCATAAGCATCTATCAGATAGAGCCTTTTGTCTTCTTTCGTAGTCATGGAACAAAGATAAAACAAATTGAGAATATTCGGTCTTTTTTTCGTAATTTTGGGTTTCGTTTAAAATTTTAAAAATTATGAGAAATAAAATTCTACTTGTTTTATTAGGTTTAGTTTTTTGCGCTGGAATTTATACATTTTATGAGCATATAGCGGGAGGAAGATGCAATCCCAAAGGCACGCACCGCTTGTAAAAACTGCTCTGGATGCAAACACTACCACAAAGAAGGCGGAACTTGCAGTGTATGCAGGAGATAAATTTCGGAGGGAAAAATTAAAGGCTTAAAATAATTTAAGCCTTTTTTATCTTAATTAAGATTTATTTTATTTAAATGTCATCTGCATGACTTCCAAATCAAATTCGGCAGCGGCAGTGAGGATATGGTCAAAGATATCCGCTTGTATCTGCTCGTAATCTGCCATTCCAGATTTATTAGCGAAACAGTAGATTTCCAGCGGCATTCCCTCTGGGCTGATTTCCATTTGGCGCACCAAGAGCAAATCGTTCTGGGAAATGTTCGGATTATTTTTCAGATAATTCAGCGTGTATGTTCTAAAAACACCAATGT
>CAUQOP010000204.1:0-2710 GCA_963519505.1 uncultured Flavobacteriaceae bacterium
GTGTAGAGATGGTAGAGTTGAAATATGAACAACAGGACATAGAAGAAACGAATGAAGAGACAGAGAAAATATAACATATACTGCGAAAGCTCACAAACAGAGAAACAAACTGATGTTCTTCTCTTAGAGGAGGAGAATGCAGAAAATAAGTTGGTTCTTTATAATGATGATGTCAATACTTTTGATTTTGTGATAGAATCTCTTATAGAAGTTTGCAAACACACGCTGGAACAGGCGGAGCAATGCACTATGCTTGTTCATTATAAAGGCAAATGCACGGTAAAGACAGGCGATATGGAAATGCTTATGCCTATGCACCAGAAGCTTTTAGGACGAGGTCTTACCAGTGAAATAATATAAAAAAACTGCTCAAATCTGAGCAGTTTTTTTAGTTTTTAGCAATCCATTCCTTGAAGAAATTTTTTACTTTTTCTAGGCTGTAGCCTTTTCCTTCTTCAAAAATCTCACTGCTCTGCGTGTGGATTTGTTTCCCGTTTTTATCTAAAATAATGAAAACAGGATACCCGAATTTCTCGCCAGGGTTGCCGTATTTAGCAAAAACTTTTTCGTTTTTATTCTTCGGAGAAAAATTTAGATGGTAATAAAGAAAACTTTCATCAACTATTTTTTTTAGTTCAGGAGTCGTTTTTACAAAATTATCAAATCTCAAGCACCAGATACACCAGTTTCCGCCCGCCTGTAAGATGATGTTTTTGTTTTCTTTTTGGGCTTGTTTTACTAATTTTTGGATTTCTATTTCTGCATTGTCCTCCTCTCTGTATGGTTTCGGAAGAGCCTGTTTTTCATGCTGTGGGCTTATTTCAGAAGTCTGAGCGTAATATAATGAAGGTGCCAAAACGCCTAAAAAAGCAAGTTTTATGAATATCTTTTTCATTGTTAAAATTTTTCCAAATGTAATAAAAAAATGGAATTGACAAAATTTGTATCTTCGCACTCAAAATTTATACATTGAATAATTTACTTTTTCATATTGTTTATTTAGCATCAAAACTGCCGCTGGGCGTGCTGTATATTATTTCGGATATTATTTTTTTCGTTAATTATTATATTATCGGTTACCGAAAAAAAATCGTTTATGAAAATTTGAAAAACTCTTTTCCTAACAAAAGCGAAAAGGAAATTAAACAAATTCAAAAGAAATTTTTCCGTAATTTTTCCGATTACATCGTAGAAACAGTGAAGGCGATGACAATCAGTGAAAAAGAGCTGGGAAAGCGTGTGAAACACATTAACCAAGAGCTTTTTCATCAAGCTAAAGCCGAAAGAAAAAATGTGATAATCTTGGCAGGGCATGTTTTTGACTGGGAGTGGATTAACGCTTTTGCAAAAATCATTCCGCAGGAAAACTGCCATCCCGTTTATAGAAAGGTAAATAATGACTTCTGGGAGGAGAAAGTGAAACTCATCAGAAATCGTTTCGGAAATAAGGCGCTGAACTCTCGTGAGATTATCAGACATATATTGAGAACGCCTGTTGATGGGAATTCGGCGTATATGTTCGTGGCTGACCAGACGCCGCATTTCTCCGAGGTTTATTACGGATTAAAGTTTTTAAATCAGAGAACTCCTGTTTTCATCGGTTATGACAAGCTTTCACAAAGGCTGGATTTGGCTTTTATCTATTGTGAAATGAAAAAGGTAAAACGAGGCTATTATGAAGTGAGCTATCACCGAATTTACCCTGATGGAGAGCAGTTTAAAGAATATGAAGTGGTGAGAAAATTCCATAAAATGCTGGAAGAAACGATAAATGAGCGCCCAGATAACTGGCTGTGGTCTCACCGAAGATGGAAATATCAGAACGATATCAAAAAATATGAGGAATAAATACTTTTTTTGATGAAACGAATTGCTGTTGTAATCCTAAACTGGAATGGGAAAAGCTGGCTGGAAAAATTCCTGCCTATGGTTCTCAAATATTCTGAATCTGCGCAAATTTATGTTGTGGATAATGCCTCTACGGATGACAGTGTTTCGTTTTTAGAGAATAATTTTCCTTCGGTAAAAGTGATTCAGAATACCGAAAATTCGGGATTTGCAGGAGGTTATAATGAAGGACTGAAACGGGTAGAGGAAGAAATCTACTGCCTGCTCAATTCCGATGTAGAAGTCACAGAGGGCTGGCTGGAACCTATTTTGGATTTATTTCAGCAAAATAAAGAAATAGCGGCTATTCAGCCCAAAATTCTTTCTTATGACAGGAAAAATTACTTTGAATTTGCGGGAGCAGGAGGTGGTTTGATAGATAATTTGGGCTATCCCTACTGCCGAGGGCGTGTTTTTGATGATTTGGAGGAGGATAAAGGGCAGTATGATGACGAAACGGAGATTTTCTGGGTGTCGGGCTGTTGTTTTTTTATAAGGAAGAGCGATTTTTGGCGGGCTGGTGGATTTGATGAGCGTTTTTTTGCCCATCAGGAGGAAATAGACCTTTGCTGGCGGCTGATAAATTTGGGTAAAAAAATATTTTATACAGGAAAATCAACGATTTATCATGTAGGCGGAGGAACTTTAAACAAACAAAATCCAAGAAAAACTTTTCTGAATATAAGGAATAACCTTTCTATGTTGGTCAAGAACCTGCCTTTTGGATCATTGTTCTGGATAATTCCATTACGATTGGCTTTAGATGTGGCGGCTGGCATTTATCTTGCATATAAAGAAGGAATTTCGCATCTTTGGGCAGTTT
>CAUQOP010000205.1:0-2701 GCA_963519505.1 uncultured Flavobacteriaceae bacterium
GCCTAGACCGCCCGTAACTAGTATTGTCATACTCTTAATTATGTTTTGAAATTCCTTTTTTGTATAAGTCTATCAAGAATTTTTTCTTTTCATTCATCTTCATTTTAGGATTGATAATGGAGATAAATACCACATTGTTTTCCTTCACGCCAGAAAGTATGATTTGATTGATTTTTTGAGATTCATAATCAAGTTCGATACTCCACAAAACATAACCTTCAGATAATTTTTTGCTGATTTCGGTAACTTTAGCATTGATGGTGTTACTTTTCCAAAAATCAAAATCCCACTTATAAAAAGCCTCTAACAATTCAGTTTGAGAAAGTCCTTCCTTGTAAAATTCCATATTTTGTGAAGGGCGAACAGAAACCTGTATGTTTGAATTTTGTTTGTCATGGAATAAAAACGCTCCTGAATTTTCGTCCGTTCTTATGTATTTTACAGATTCGGGAAACTGAACTAAATAATCATTATTGATTAAAAATTTATCACCCTCCTGCTGTGCCCACACAAAAGAATTGAAAAATAGCATTAAAAACAAAAATACTCTCATAGTTATGGTGTTTAAAAATTTATTTATTCATGAATTCCAGAACATTTTCTGTAATGTATTTCAGCTGCTCTTCATCCAGCTCTGTGTGCATCGGCAGGGAAATTACTTGGTCTAGAAGCTTGTCAGTGTTTTTGAAATCAGCATCATTACTCGCTTGGAAGTATGCTTTTTGTTTTCTAAGCGCCACAGGATAATAAATCATCGCAGGGATTTCCTTTGAAGCAAGAAACTCTTGTAATTCATTTCTTTTTCCATTTAAAACCCTCAGCGTGTACTGATGAAAAACATGAGTAGAATTTTCCTCTCTTTTTGGGATAAGTAAATGTGGATGTCCTGCAAAGGCTTCATCGTAGAAGTTTGCAGCTTTTCTTCGAGCTTCGTTATAGGTTTCTAAATGAGGCAATTTTCTTCTCAAAATAGCCGCCTGTACACTGTCCAATCGAGAGTTTACGCCCACTTCATCGTGATAATATCTTTTGTACATTCCGTGATTTACGATTCCTCTCATTTTGTAGGCCAAATCATCATCATTGGTAAAAATAGCTCCGCCATCTCCGTAACAACCTAAATTCTTAGAAGGGAAAAACGATGTAGTCCCTATGGTTCCTATGGTTCCAGCCTTTTTCTGAGTTCCATCAGAGAAAATAAAATCAGCGCCGATAGCCTGTGCATTGTCCTCGATTACAAAAAGATTATGCTCTTTTGCGATTTTCAAAATAGCCTCCATATTCGCGCACTGTCCGAAAAGATGCACTGGCATGATAGCCTTAGTTTTAGGCGTAATGGCTTTTTTAAACTGCTCAATATCAATAGTGAAATTGTCATAATCTACATCCACCAAAACTGCTTTTAGTTTTAATAAATGGATAACTTCCACCGTAGCCGCAAAGGTGAAATCTGCCGTAATTACTTCATCGCCTTCCTGTAAATCAAGCGCCATTAGGGCGATTTGCAGAGCATCCGTGCCGTTCGCACAAGGAATTACATTTTTCACGCCTAAATATTCTTCTAACTCAGCTTGGAAAGACTGAACCTCAGGACCATTGATAAAGGCTGCCGACTCGAAGACATTCAGCACCGCGTTATCTACTTCGTTTTTTATTTTGAAATATTGACTTTGTAAATCAACCATCTGGATTTTTCTCATAATCAAATTTTTTTGTAAAAATACAATTTCTAAACTATTTATAGAAGGAAATTTGGAAAAGATGTTAAATGTCATTAAAAAAAATTCTTTGGCATAAATATAAAGTCGTACCTTTATCAAAGAAAAAAAGGAAGTTTAATCTTAAATGTAAATTATTATGAAACACAGAGTTCCAGTATCTCAGATTATGACAAAGGATGTAGTTAAGCTTACTACAAAAAACACATTGTTTGATGCAGAAAAACTTTTTAAAGAGCATAACATCAGACACTTACCTGTTGTGAGCGGAAACCAGCTGATAGGTATTTTGAGTTATTCGGATTTGTTGAGAATTAGTTTTTCAGAATTGTCGGATAATGAGGAAAAAGTAGACACTACAGTGTATAACGCATACACTATAGAGCAGGTGATGGCGAAAAATCCAGTAGGTGTGTCACCAGACCAAACCGTGAGAGATGTAACCGAAATTTTGTCAAAACAAAGTTTCCACTCTCTACCAGTAGTAGAAAATGGTGAACTGAAAGGAGTAATCACTACAACAGATTTATTGAAATACTTCTTAGAACAATACTAAAAAGTCTTTTACAATAAGAAACGAAACATCTTACTTTTTTGAGTAAGATGTTTTTTATATTTAATTTAATTCTAAAATTTAAAACTTGATATTCACGCCTATGGTCTGGTATCCATACAGAGAACCAGCAGACAGCTGCAAGTCGTATTTTTTCTTGTTTTCCGCCATAGGAGAGTTATTTATTTTCGTGATTCTCGCTTTGGCAATATTTTTTCCGATAAGGTAGCCGAGGAAAATAGCGATAGGATAGTCTGAAACCCAGTGAACCTTGCTTTGGAGCATTTCAAAAGACATCAGTCCTAAAAGAGTATATCCCACAGGTTTTAGCCATTTTTTGTCTGGGTAATTTTCCGTAAGTACCGTGAGGGCTGCCATTGCAGTGGTAAGGTGACCAGAGGGCATGGCGTCATATTTAGAAGTCTCTCTC
>CAUQOP010000206.1:0-2692 GCA_963519505.1 uncultured Flavobacteriaceae bacterium
TTTTAGCTGAATGAGTCTATTGATATTCAGTGTAATAACATTAATAGAACCTGTCGCCACGCCGCCAGCACCGAGTGAATAGCTGAAGGTATTATCGCTGATTTCGTTGCGCAGTCGGCAGCAAGAAGCTAAGCTGTCTGCACTCTCAGACTGATAAATAAAGAAAGAATTTCCCTCGCTGAGTTCTTTGGCGCACATTTCCGCAAAATCACCATCCACAGGCTTGGTTCCATCTGTGAGCATAGCTGCGGTAACCACAGGGAAAGTCAAAATGGCTTTGGTTCTTTCGGCATTAAACCACTTCATAAAGAATTTTTGGAAACGAGAAAATCGCTCCCAGTCAGGGCGAGTCATATCAGGAAAGACAAAATCGCCAAACATGCTGTCAAAATAAGGCTTGTCATAAAGCGAAATGTTCCAGAATACGGACTGATATCCACGCGCTGCCGCTGGCTGATTGATTGCATAGACCACATGCTGTAAGTGGTTTTCTATGGTTTTCGTATTGGTTTCTAAATAGTTTTTACCAAAATCTTTCGCTGCAAAGTGGTCAAAATAAAGCAAAAATTCCACCGTTGCCAAAGCTCCTGCAAACTGTGAACTTACTGCAAAAACTAAATTCACAAACTCACCGCAGAAACTCTCCAAATGTTTTGGCGCTCTACTTTCTCCACCTATTTTCAGAAGTCCGTCAAGCAGAAAAGGATACATGCTGATAGACACGCAGTAGGGCTTCAGAGAGGTTTCATCATGGACATAGATTTCGTGGTTTTCTATCTGGCGAACATACTCATTTGCAGTCTCTTCATCAAAAAGACTTGCTATTTTTCTTCGTACCAGTTCGCGGTTGATTTGGATATTGATATCCTTGTTGATTTCAGCCTCCATAGTTGCAATGTTTTTGGAGGTTACATTTGCGTTTGCATCTACGGAAGAGGCTGATGCGGCGTTACCTGCTTTGATGTAATTTTGGATAAAATCAATTTTTTCATGGATTTGTGAAGGTGTTAGACGAATCATGGTGTTAATTTTTAATGTTTTACAAAATAATGGTTTAGTAGTTTATTAGTTTTTACCTCTATAAATTTTTGATTGGTTTTAGGGCTGTCCAATCCGCCCAATTCTGCTATCCAAGGCCCTGTTTTCAGCCAAGTGAGATGGTTTTTAATCTCATCAGAAACATCTTCCATTCCTGTGTAAAGACAGGTGTTTAGTCCGTTGTCTTCGGCTGTTTTTAGTTTGTTTATCAGATCTTCTTCCTCCCATTCGCCTCCCATAAAGAGAACGCAGGAAATCATACTTCTGTATTTGTCCAAAAAATCAGAAAACAGTTCATTGGTCAAAATTTCTCCGCTTCCGTTTTTCCATAAAAATGGCGAGTGACAGCCTTCGCACCGCAGAGGACAGCCCGTGATACTGAAACAAAGGCTGATTTGCCCAGGAACTTCCTGCAGCACGACTTGTATGTCATGATAACGGAGCATTTTTCTATTAAGGAGCTTGTATTTTGCTCAAAATTTTATCTATAATATTCTCAGGGCTGATGTTTTCCGCTTCTGCTTCAAAGGTAAGCCCTATACGATGGCGGAGAACATCTTTTGCGATGCTTTTCACATCTTCTGGAATCACGAAAGCCCTATTTTTGAGGAATGCCACAGCACGAGAGGCAATAGCCAAGTTGATAGAAGCTCTCGGTGAAACACCAAAACTGATGTAATCTTTCAGTTCTGCAAGTCCGTATTGGTCAGGATAACGGGTTGCAAAAACCATATCAAGAATATATTTTTCTATCTTTTCATCAAGGTAAATTTGGTTGATGAGTTCCTTTGCTTCCGAGATGTTTTCCAGCGAAATTACTGGTTTTATCTTCGGCTGGTGGGCTGTAGCTACCATGCGCATTACCTTTCGCTCATCTTCAAAAGAAGGGTAATCTATCTTGCATTTCAGCATAAAACGGTCGCTCTGCGCTTCTGGCAGGAGGTAAGTTCCTTCTTGGTCTATTGGGTTTTGCGTTGCTAAAACCAAGAAAGGTTTTGGCAGCGGCATGGTCTCATCGCCTATGGTTACTTGTTTTTCCTGCATGGCTTCCAAGAGAGCAGACTGCACTTTGGAAGGCGCACGGTTGATTTCATCCGCTAAAACAAAATTAGCGAAAATAGGTCCTCTTTTGACCAAAAAATCATTTTCTTTAACATTATAAATCATCGTCCCGATGACATCCGCAGGGAGCAAATCAGGAGTAAATTGTATTCTGGAAAATTCTCCATCCACAGCCTCGGAAAGGGTCTTGATAGCCAAGGTTTTTGCCAGCCCTGGTACTCCTTCCAGCAGAATGTGTCCATTCCCGAGAAGTCCTATGAGAAGGCGCTCCACCATGTATTCCTGTCCGATGATGGCTTTATTGATTTCTTCCTTCAAAAGGGAAAAATAATGGTTCTGAACCTGTATTTTCTCCGTTAATATTTTTATTTCTTCGGCTTGATGTAATTCTGACATAATTGTTAAAATGAGTGGGTAAATTTCTAACAAAAATGTTTAATAATCAAAAAATAAGTATTAAAGTTTGTTAAAAAACGAATCTAGCCGACTCAATTTTGTTTAATCCAATTAAATAGATTATTTTTGGATTTTTAAACAGAAAAATAGAAGATGGATTATCACTTTGTGGCGCATCAGCAGATAAGGGAAAAAC
>CAUQOP010000207.1:0-2676 GCA_963519505.1 uncultured Flavobacteriaceae bacterium
CATTTTGGGTTTTATGCTCAGTTTCTGGAAAGTTTTAGAAGAAGAGCAAAGTTTCAGAAAAAGAATTATTATCAAACCAAATATTTGGTTTTTAGGTATTTTATAAAAAAGTAGAATTTTTAAAATTATTAAAATTATGAAATGGACAAATGACAGAAGTGACAATGTGGAAGACCGCAGAGGAAAGGGCGGTGGTAGAGGAATGATGATAGGCGGTGGACTGGGAACGATAGTTATGGTACTAGTAGTGATGTTTTTAGGAGGCGACCCTTCGGCAGTGCTGAATAATAGTGGCGTTATGCAAGGTCAAGCTCAGACAGAGCAAAGACAGCTGACAGAAGAAGAGCTTAAAACCTATGAATTTGTGAGAATGGTAACGGCTGAGACAGAGGAAACCTGGACAGAGATTTTTGAAGAACATGGTTTGGAGTACAGAAAACCGAAAGTGGTGATGTTTGAGCAGGTTACCCAGTCAGGATGTGGGACAGCCCAAGCAGCGATGGGGCCTTTCTATTGTCCAGCTGATGAGACTATATATATGGACATGAGTTTCTTTAATGAACTTCAAAGTAAATATGGAGCCAAAGTAACGGAATTCTCGGTGGCGTATGTTATGGCGCATGAGGTAGGGCACCATGTTCAAAATCTTTTGGGAACTTTACAGAAATCTGATAAAATGAGAAGAAGCGGTCGTTTTTCAGAAGCTGAAATCAATAAAAACTCTGTTGCTGTAGAGCTTCAGGCGGATTTTTATGCAGGAGTATGGGCTAGAAGAAGTAATAACAGAGAAAATTTCTTGGATTCCAAAGATATAGATGCTGCCATCAGTGCTGCTGAAGCGGTGGGAGATGACAATATCCAGAAGCGTTCCCAAGGCTATGTAAACCAAGAAGCCTTTACACACGGTTCTTCTGCACAGAGAAAAGAATGGTTCATGAAGGGATACAATACAGGAGATATCAGACAAGGAAATACATTTGAAGCGCTGAAATAATTATTAAGTTTTATAAAGAAAGATTAAAAGCAATCTATTGGGTTGCTTTTATTGTTTTAAAAGAAATAAAGTAATTTGAAAAAATATGATATGGATGTAAATACAGCTGTTATTAACTTTCATAAGTTTTTAATAAATAGTTATGAAATATTAAAAAATATAGAAAGTAATGAAAAGTTTGAAGAAATTCAGAATGACTTTTACCAAACAAACTGGGAGCTTTTAGTACAATCTATTGTTTGTGCGAGTGGGAAAGAGTATTTATTAGAATATGGGCAGGGAGCAGATTGTAATCCACAAAGCAGCAGGGTTAGTTTTCCCGATAAAAAGGCAAATACTAAGATTATATGTAAAAAGATAAACCAAAATATAGAAATAAAAGATATTATTTCAGGTAATTCTATTGAGATTGAAAATTATCATTTCAATAGTTTTATAGATATTAATGATGATGATACAAAGGATAGTGGAGCATATCGATATATTAAATTAGAACATAATATATTTGATGAATATGTAATAATAGAATTCACTAACATTATATTTTGCAAAATAGAACGCTAATATCTCAAACATATTCTCGTATTTGCTGAAATTTTTCCTATAGATTTACAGAGGAAAATTTAAAGTTTAGAAATTTTTTAGAGAAAAGAAGAATAAGAAATAGATTTTGGTATTTACAAAATTTATATAGATATAAATTAAACAACAAATTTACATCATGGTAAGGATACTCTTTGCGTTACTTTTACTACAGATATCCTGTTTTTCAGAAGAGGGAGTGTATAGAAATTTAGAAAAAAGAGTAAAGTATTTTAACTCTGCTAGTTTTGAAGGAATAGAATTCAATAGACTATATATTCGTGAATTGGAATATATTAGAAAAGGGGATTTTGGAGTTTTAGAAGGAAGTGAAACTATACCTACATATTTATACACAGATTATCTATACATCTATGATAATGGCAAGGTATTATTTTTTGCCAGTGAAAAACCTAATCCTAAGGTTAATTTATATACAGGGACTTTTGATGGAATACTATATAGGAAAAAAAATCAAATGTTTATAGATTGGATTGTAAAGACAAAGATGAGTTTAGGTTTTGGTACTTATAATAGTCACAAAATAAAAGTAATAAATGGTAAAATACACATGCAATTTGATAGGTATTGCTATGTGTATAGGCCTTTATAACTACAGTATACATGCTTTTGTTGTTTAATTAAATAAGTATATGAGACATCCTATCCAAAATTATATTAGCTCATGGCTGGATTTCTCGGCAGCCTGCATTACTAGTTTTATCTAATAATATCAATCCTTATTTTCAATATCAAACTCGTAATCAATTTACATCATGGTAAAAAATATAATATTAGGTATTGTTTCAATGTTATTATATACAAATAATCAACAAGATTTTGTAATTAGTACAAAAGGATACTATTTTGCAACATACAGTTTGAATCTAGGGGAAAATGATTTTTTTGAAGAAACAGCCATTATTTTACTGAAATTTGATAATGATGGGTATTGTAATGTGTTTGATATTCCCATCGCAAAAGGAAATACTGTAGAGGATGAGATTATAGATATAAAGAAAAGAGTGTATACTAATAATCCCACAAATAGCGGACTTTATACTATTAATAAAGATAAGATAATGATTAAGTATAGTATA
>CAUQOP010000208.1:0-2676 GCA_963519505.1 uncultured Flavobacteriaceae bacterium
TGATTTCCTAAAAAATCCTGCAATTTCTATTCAGAATATAGATGCAGTAATCCATGATAAAGCAGGATTAGTAGATAAGAATGGGTATTCTATTTTTGAAACATCGTTCTCCTACATCAAAGAGCAAAATCTAGATGCGGCGGATATTTTCAATAGTATCAATGAACTGATATTCAATAACACGACTATCGGAGCCAATTTGTATCTGGATAATTTGAAAGGCGCTGATGGAGAATTAGGATTGCGTGTGGGAGATAATGAGTACTTTGGTGTAATCAATGTAGGAGATGAGAAGAAACTCCATGAATTAGCAATAAAAAATGGTGTTCTGGGTGCAGAGCGAGATTTTTCTGATTCTTTATTCAAGAAAATCAATGAAAATACTTCATCGATTAACTTATTGATAGGTTCTAAGAAATTTTCTGAAGGCTGGTCATCTTGGCGTGTGTCATCTATGGGACTGATGAATGTAGGAAAAAGCGAAGGTTCTCAAATTATCCAATTATTCGGTAGAGGCGTGCGGCTGAAAGGTTACAACTTTTCACTAAAACGCTCAACTGGTTTGGATGATTTCCAAAAACCTGACAATATTAAAATCCTAAAAAAGTACTTAAGACATTTAGAAACACTCCAGATATTTGGTGTAAAAGCCGATTATATGGAAAAATTCAAAGAGTTTTTAGAAGAGGAAGGTTTACCAGCAAATGATTCTGCTTGGATTACAATAAAAGTACCTACTATACAAGAAGAAATAGTAAAACAAAACAGACTAAAACTAATCGCTGTAAAGGATACAGAAAGTTTTAAACAAAAGAAAATAATTCCTTTAGAATATGTGCCATCTATTTTTGATGGAAAAATGGTGGAACTGGACTGGTATCCAAAGATTGATATACTGGAGAAAAAAAGCTCTGGAATAGCAGTAAATAAAAACAAAGGATCTTTGAATTCAGGTCATATATCATTTTTAAACTGGAGTGCGATTTATTTAGAAATTCAGAATTTCAAGGCGGATAAAGGATACCATAATTTAGAAGTAGATTTGACAAAATTACAAGATATTCTAAAAGAAAAATCTTGGTATAATCTATTAATACCTGCTCATAACTTAGAATTCAAGCAATTTAGCAGCGTCCGTATTTGGCAGGAATTAGCCATTGCTTTGCTAAAAAAATACATAGAGCAATTTTATTTATTCTATAAAAATGAGTTTAGTTCTGAGCATGTAGAAGCTGTCCTATTGAATGGCACCGATGATAATTTTGTTTTAGAATATGATTTTAGACTAAATACAGAAGAAGAAATAGATGATTATCTATCCAGAATAGAAAAATTAAAATCCGAGGTAGTGGATTCTAACTTTAGAGAAGTGCAAATAGGATCTGAAGTCTCTGCATTTGGCAATTCACTGCACCTATACAAGCCTTTAGTATATGTAGGTAAAGGGTACAAAGAAAAACTGCAGGTGAGTCCTATTCCTTTGGATATATCGGAAAAACAGTTCTTAGACGATTTGATTACATACATAGGGACAAAACCTAATCTTTTAGATGGTAAAGAGGTGTATGTATTAAGAAATCAAAGTAAAAAGGGATTAGGTTTTTTCACTGATGGGAATAATTTTTATCCAGACTTTATTTTATGGATTGTAGATGGTGACAGACAAATCATAAAATTCATCGATCCAAAAGGGATCCGTAATTCAAAAGGAATCAATGACCCTAAAATTCAATTCTATAAGTTATTAAAAGATAAAATTGAACCACAAGTTAAAGATGACAAAATTGAGCTAGATTCATACATTATTTCTAATACATCTTATTTAGATGTTAATTGGAAAGAGAATATGGATATAGAAGATTTCAATAAAAATCATGTTTATTTCCAAAAAGAGAATGCAGAAGATTATATAGAGAAAATTCTAATCTAAAAATAAAAAAAAGCCGCTATTGTTAGAGGCTTTTTTTGTTGTCATATATTAAATACTGATTATCATATCCCTAAAGATGCGTATCTTTACAAAAAAGTATATTAGGATGAGAGAGGGTATTATGAGTCATATTTTTGATTTTTAAATATATACAAAATGAAAACAAATCAAGAAATTTTAGATGAATTTGGAGGAATAATTATAAATGATATTTATGATGATTCTATAAAATATTTTAATCAATTAATTGAAAACAAAATGGGGAACAGGACAGATATTTTCTATTTTTTTTAACAAATTGAGTGTTGAGGATAGAGAAATACTAAAGACTTATTTAGAAGAGTCTATAAAGACTTCTATATTTGGTTTTTTAGGTATTTTTGAAGAACATGAGCGATTCAAACTTATCTATGAAGAAGATGGAAAACAAGTTAATTTAGTAGAAATTAGTGAGATGTTAAAGGCAGAGCCTATTATAGAAAATGGTTGGATAGAACGATTTAGCAAATATGCTAATGAAAAAGGAGATTAGCAAAAAAATACTTCGAAAAAATGGTGAAAAAAGGAGATTTTGAGACATGGTATAATAATGTATTTAAAAAATATGACTTAGGAGAACCTCTTAATTTTGAAGTCCATCACATTATTCCTATAAGTGTTTTGAAAAAAAATAAGGCTCTACAGGAACTACTGCTATGGGCGGAGAAAAATGGAAAAAAGTTTGATTTTAATGGTTTGGACAATGC
>CAUQOP010000209.1:0-2663 GCA_963519505.1 uncultured Flavobacteriaceae bacterium
GGCACTTCCGCTGCCCAAACGAGCCAGAAACGAGGCTTTTTTGACATCAAAAAAATCTTTGCTGGAAAATTCCCTATCCATCTCCATAAGGCATTTGGCTATAGCTCCAAAACCTGATGCAGAACTGGCAATTCCAGAACTATGCGGGAAAGTATTTTCGGTCTCAATGACAAAACTCCCCTGCAAAATCCAAGGAAGATACTTCTCTATGTTTTGGAAATATTTTTCTATTTTATCCGAAAATTTGGTTTCTTCTTTCCCTGCTAAAAAAGTTTTGACTGAAAATTTTTCACCAGATTTAAAAATCATTTTAGTCTCTGTTTTACAATTACTAAGCGTAAAACTGATGCTGGGATTTGCTGGAATCTGCCCTTCATATTTTCCCCAATATTTGATAAGGGCAATATTACTGGGGCAACTCGCAAAAACCTCTATATCTTTCGTTAAAAATTCTTTATTTCCTAAAAACTGCTGTGGCATTATGATAATATTTTACCTCACAAAGGTAGTAATTTAGATGAAAAAATCCCCTTTCCATTGAGCAGGAAAAGAGATTTTTATTTTATATTGGTTTTACTAATTCTAAGAACCATTCTTTGACCTCACCTGACAAGTGCGGAGCCAATTTCTCCTCGCAGGTCTTGTGGTAGGCGTTCAGCCATTCTTTTTCTGGTTTGGTAAGTAGTTCTGCATCTATCACATCTTTGAAAAACGGACAAAGTGTAAGGGTTTCAAAACCATAGAAAGTGCCGTATTCTGTGGTTCTTAGTTCCTTCACTGCTACTAAATTCTCATGGCGGATACCGTATTGATTTTCAACATAAAACCCTGGCTCGTTGGAACATACCATTCCTGCTAAAAGCTCCTGTGGATTCATATCTTTTCGTATATTCTGAGGGCCTTCATGCACATTCATGAAACTTCCCACGCCATGCCCCGTTCCGTGTGCGTAATCTTTGCCTTCTTTCCAAAGCGGAAGACGAGCGATAGTATCCAGTTGGACACCTCTTGTCCCTTTTGGGAACTGAGCCAAAGAAAGGTTGATCATTCCTTTCAGAACCAAAGTGCAGTCTTTTACAAACTCCGCTGATACTTTACCCAAAGCCAGCGTTCTGGTAATGTCGGTAGTTCCTTCTAAATATTGTCCGCCAGAATCTACAAGAACACTTCCCTCGTTGGTAACTTCCTTGCTTCCTTCGCTTTTTGCTGAATAATGCACGATAGCGCCATTTCCTTTATAACCGATGATACTGCCGAAACTTTCGCCCACAAAATTTTCGCCCTCAGCACGGAAATCTCTCAGTTTTTTTCCAATAGAATATTCGGTCATAGGCTCTTTTCCTACATTATTTTTCAGCCAATGGAGGAATCTCACCATCGCTACACCATCGCGAACCATCACCGTGCGGAAGCCTTCCAATTCGGTTTCGTTTTTAATGGCTTTCATCAGATTGCCAGGAACAGCAGACAGAACGAAAGAGTTTTTATCCTTTAAAGCATTGAAAACCGCTTGGTTACAATTTGGTGAAATTAAAACTTTTTCATTTTTTAATTGGCCTAAATAAGAGGAAAATTCATCGTAAGGAACTACGCTTACTTCTGCCTCTTGCATTTGTTTTTTCGCTTCATCATTGAGTTTTTCTACATCTACAAAGAGCGTAGCCTCCCCATCCTCTGTTACGAGGATATAACCAAGAAATACAGGGTTACAGTCCACATCACTTCCTCGTAAATTTAGTGTCCAAGCCACATCATCAAGACTTGAAATAACATGCAAAGAAGCGCCTTTTTCCTGCATTTTCGCACGGATGGCGTTTAGTTTTTCTACGACAGACTGCCCTGCCCATTTTAGAGGATGAACAAAGATTTCATTTTTAGAAGGTTGGCCTCTATCTGTCCAAATGTCCTTTAACAAAGCTTCATTGACAAGTTGGATTTTCTTTGCAGACAATTTTTGCTCTAGACTTTCCCAGTTTAGATGAGATGTCGCCAGAGCATTTACGGCTACTTTCCCATTTTCAGGAGTTTGAGAGATTATCCAGTCAATATAGTTCGGAGTGCCCTCTATGCCGTCTTTCATCAGTTCTATTCCTGTGTTTTCCAGCTCCTGCGCTGCCTGAACGAAATATCTTCCATCTGTCCAGAGAGCAGCTTTTTCATTAGTTACTACCAAAAAACCAGCAGAACCTGTAAAACCTGAAAGCCAAGTGCGTTCCTGCCATTCTTCGGGTAGATATTCACTCATATGTGGATCTGCAGAGTAGACAATAAATGCATTGATACCTTTCTCCTGCATCTTCTGACGAAGTTTTGAAATTTTCTCTATTGTAGTCATTTTATTTTTTTATTAAGGAAGCCAATTTACAAAATATTTACATTAAAAAATAAAAAAATTACTCAGAAAGTTTTTCCAAGTAATTTTTCATTATTTTATCCTTTATATTTCTCTTGATAATCTTCTTGAGATGCTTTGATAACTTCTTTTGCGTGTTTTGCATCATAGACTTCATCTATTCTGCATGCCACAGGCTCACCAGGAAGATTTTTATAAGTCAAGAAATAGTGCATCAGTCTATCTACTTCAGCCTTAGGAAGTTCTGAAATATCTTTGATATGACCATAAGACTGGTCGCCTACTAATACAGCTACGATTTTATCATCAG
>CAUQOP010000210.1:0-2662 GCA_963519505.1 uncultured Flavobacteriaceae bacterium
AGTGTCTGCCACGGCTTGTTTCAATGAGAAAAAAGTATACAATAGAAGCACAGTATCTGAAAAACATGGTAAAATGCTCCTCGGCAGACAGACCAGAGACCAGCTGAAACAAGAGCCTTTCAATGCGTGGTATGAGGAGGAATACAAGACCTATGAATACGACCCGCAGACCATCAAAGAACTTCAAAAAAAGAACTTGACGAGTCATAATATCATCGTTTTTTTTGGGACTTGGTGTGGAGACTCACATAGAGAAGTGCCTAGATTGCTGAAAATTTTGGATGCGGTGAAATACCCTGAACAAAGGCTGACCCTAGTAGCCGTAAACAGAAAAAAGGAAACTCCTGATGGAGAGGATGTTCCATATAACATCAAGAGAGTGCCTACTATAATCGTCCAAAATAAATATGGCAAAGAAGTGGGAAGAATCATAGAATCTCCGAACAGCGGTTCTTTGGAAAATGATTTATTAGAAATCTTAAACAAAAGCAAATAAGCATTGAAAAAATCTTATAAAAATATTTTCGTTTTTCTATTTGGTGCTTTATTCGCCTATTTATTGGTCTTTTTCTTCCAAAAAAACACAGAAAAAGAGGCTGAAGCTATCAATAAGGACTACTATATCCTGAGCAATCAGATAGAAAAAATGAACAAAATGATAGTCTTAGAGCAGAACTTTTCTAGTTTTCAAACTCATAAAAGTTCTGCCTTTGAACTTGGCGGTATAGAGTTTCTTTCCAAAGAAATGGTGCTCTACACTACGGCAAAAGCGCAGGTGACCTATGATTTAAAGAAACTAAAAATGGAAGTAGATTCCACGAATAAAAAACTAATCATAAAGGAAATCCCTGAGGCCGAAATCAAAATTTATCCCGATGTAAAAATCCATTTTATGGATGATTATGCTGTGAATAGGTTTTCTAAAGCTGACCTAAATAACATCATGGAATCTGCAAAGAAAAATATGACTAACAACATCAATCAGAATAAGCTAAAAGAGGAAGGAAGACAACAGCTGATTTCCAACCTGCAGGATATTTTTGTATTGGCTAAATCCCTAAACTACACCATAGAGGACGAAACCAAAACTTTACCTGAAATTTTATAGTTTTTATTTTTTCCTTTTAACTTGCTTTTTCTTGATATTTTTCTTTGTCTGAGCTACTGCTATGGCTGCATTGCTCTCACAAAATATGGATAATGCCTCCTCTTTTACTAAAGTGTATTTGAACTCGCCTTTTCTAAGTGCTTGTTTGAAATTTTGTACATCATCGGCTTTTACAGGTTTTCCATCAAGTATAAATAATATTCTGCATTTTGGAGGCGTAAGACAAACTATAATGTCTTTTTCTCTGTGAGACAGCTTTACATTAACCTCTTGTTTAGGTGTTTTTTCTACAACTGGATAACAGTGATGACCTTCCTCAAAGAAGACAACATCCCACTGCCCTACTACCAGTTTATAAAAACCGTTTTTATCTGTCAAGGTTTGAGACTGGCTGTCAGAAGACACCTTCACATTAGGAAACGGCATGCCGTTCTCATCCGTAACTCTTCCCGTGATGGTAATTTGTCCAAACAAAGGAAAACAAATCATAAAACTAATAAATAAAAGTATTTTCTTCATGATAATATGGGTTTTAATGTTTTTATAGTTTAAATTTCAGCAGATATTCTTTGGTTTCGGTGGAAATTCTCCTGCTTTCTCTTGCTTTTTGAATGGTTTTGTTCTGTACAAAAGGCGGCAAGGTCTTGGCTTCTATCAGTGGCATAGTCGCTTCATACTGCTTCGCAAGAGCCGTTGCGAAATACCAAGCGAGCATCATATTCACATAGTATTCCTCGGATTTCACCTCGGAAACCAGCTGGAGCATCTCTTTTTGGAAATGCTCATCCAGATAATTGGAAAGGAGCAGTCCAACAGCATATCTTATCGTATAGGTTTTATCACTTTTTATCCATTTTTGGATGTATTCATAGACTTCTTTAGGATGTTTTTGGAAGATTTTGGGAGAAAATGTATCACAAACCGCCCAGTTGTCCACGAATGGAAGAAAAGCCTCTGTATGCTCCACAGCACTTTGGAAATCTTTTATCTGCTCAATAAGAAAGCCATGCAGAAGATTTTCTTCATAATAATGGTGCGGCAGGGCGCTGAGAAATTCCTCCACCACAGACTTATCTTTATAAAATTCTTTGGCAAATTTCCGTAAAATAGGAACGCGAATGCCGATAATTTTTTCTTTGTCTACATTGGGAATGAGTTTCGCGGTGAAATCTCTGTATTCCTTGTCCTGTAAGGCGAAAAGCTCTTTTTGTAAAGGATTTTTGGAATTCATATTGGTTTTAATTTTTAAATTGAATTAAATTTTATTTATCCAAATCAGAAAAACTGACTTTCTTCTCAAAAAATCTATATCCCAAAATAGCCATAGTAACGCCTATTACCAGTCCCACAGCCACATCCGTAGGGAAATGCACCGCCAGATACATCCTACTGAATGCATAGGGCACCGCCCAAAGATAAACCCAAAACGCCCATCGCAAAACGCTTCTCAGCACCAGATAAAGAAAAGTGCAGATAGCAAAACTATTGCTGGTATGCCCTGAAAAAAAGCTGTATCCTTTTTCCGTAGTGATGATTCTAAGATAAGGTATCAGC
>CAUQOP010000211.1:0-2650 GCA_963519505.1 uncultured Flavobacteriaceae bacterium
GGTTAGTGCTGGAGTATTAGGAGCTGTTAATGGTACTGGTCTAGTGGCTGGACCTCTAACTATACCTATACCTATAATTGGTATTTTTTATTATATATGGAAGAAGTATAGTGATTTTAAGAAAAAACAGCTTGAGAAAGAGAGGATGCTTCGGGAGGTTATTGCTAAACAGCAAGCTGTAATCAGAAAATTAGAAGAAGAATTAAAGAAATCAGCAATACAAAATGAAAATAATAGGATAGAAATTGAGAATCTTAAAGAAATGTTGCGAATTCTAAAAGAAACTGAAGAGCAAATTAAAAATGCTGAATAATATGGGAAGGTTTAAATATACAGATTCTGAAAAGGAAACTTTAAGAGTTCTTAAAATGCAAGAGCAACAACTTGCAAAACTCCAAGAAAATATAACTTGTGATAATGCTCAGCATGATAAAGAAGAGTTAGCTGTCTTGAGAGACCAAATTGAAAATATGCTTCAAAAGCGTGGGGTATATCTATCGAATAATAAAGATAAAAGTGTTCCTGAAATAGATATCAAAGTGAAAAAGTCCGATATTCCTACTTGGAGTGAATGTGCAGCACAAGCAGATGAGGTAATTAATGAAGATGTTGAGTTTGAGGATTTATTATCACAAGAGGAATTCAATTATTGTATAGAAGATGTTGAGCGAATAAATGCTGAATTTTCTGCTAAAACAGGAATTCTTAATAAAAAAGACCTTTCTTTTCTGATGGTAGCCACTGCCTTGCAAACGGCTCGATGGTTAATCATTCAAAAATTGTGTGGTGATTTAGGAAAGACTATAGATAATGGTACAAGACTAGAGCATAATGATAAGAAAATTAAAGATTCTATAACCAAATCAAATAAGAAATTTCAAGAAATTTTTGAAAGTTATGGACATAGAGAAAGTTTAAAATCATATAAATCATGGGAGCAAATAATATTTAGTAGTGCGCCATATGATGTTACTATAGGCTCACCTAAATTCAGCGAAAATTTAGAGGGTAAATATCATAGATATAAAACGCTTGGTCATGACCCTATTTTAGGTTGGATTTTTGGTACAGCTAATTTTATAACAGATACATGTACTTTATCTAATTTTAATTCATATAGAATCAGTCGTCAAGGAACTCCACATTTTGCAGAACCAACAAATCTTGCAAGTATATTCTACGAGGTATTTGATAGTGTGAAAGAGGATTGGTTGCGATTACCTGCGGGACTTTTCGCTCAATTTGTACATTTAAAATCTGATGTATTTACCAAACTTGGTCTTCCTGTGCCAGTGCTTGAAGTGTTTTCCGAATCTTTAGCCGGTGATTTATATAAAAGTCAATATGATTCTTTATGTCTGATGAAGGATATTGCTATTGTGGGTAACCAAGCGATATGGAGTATTTTTATTAATATGATAATAAGTTTGGTTCATGGATTTTTCTATGATGCAAATAAAGATGGAGACAGAAAACTTTATGAAGTAAGGACTAGGAAAATATTATGTTTATCAAACTCTTTGGCTTCTACAGGTAATATTGCTTATGCGGTAGCAACAAACGACTGGAGAAAACTTGATGCTGGAGGTATCTTAGTTAGTTTGTATCGTCTATTTACTGATGTTGGGTTTATCACAAGAGTCAAGGAAGAGTTTATCAATAGGGAAATGGATGAGGTTCTAAAAAAGGAGTTGATAGAATTAGATTCATATTTTATATAATATTTATTTGAGATAGAGAGAAAGTTTTTGTTTCTTTATATGGTGTGTTTCTTCCATAGAAATATTTTAAGCTAAAACAACATTATAAATAGTATTTTTAAATTAGTATGAGTATAGAAATCGTGTTTATTTTCATTATGATAAATTAAAATATTGAAAAAACTTTAAATGCTGCCCAAAGAAAAATTACCTCAGATTTTTGAATATCTTAAACAATTTCTCACCGAAGAGCGCCTAAGGAAAATAGAGCATTTCTCTGAGCGAAGTTCTGATTTTGTCCTGCCTGTCATTGGCGATGTTTATCAGTTTCGGAATGCGGCGGCCATTGTCCGTTCGGTGGAGGCGTGCGGGTTTCACAAGGTGGTAGCTCTGGAGGAAGAAAATGTTTTCGAACCAAACCTAAGGGTGACCAAAGGAGCGGACACATGGGTAGAGGTGGAAAAAATGCCCAATACACTCGAATCTTTACAGAAAATCAAAAAACAAGGTTACAAGATTCTGGCAGTTTCGCCCGAAAAAAATGCGGTGATGCTCCCAGATTATCAAATAAAATCGCCAATAGCCCTTGTTTTTGGAACGGAGAAAGAGGGCGTTTCCGATGAGTTTTTGGATTTCGCAGATGAAACCTTGGCTATTCCTATGTATGGTTTTACGGAGAGTTTTAATGTTTCTGTGGCGGCGGCGATTTGTATGTATGATTTCAAACAAAAATTGCTGAAATCAGATATAGATTATTTCCTGAAAGATGAAAAACTGCTCAGAACTAAAATTCGCTGGGCGGTCAATTCCATCCGTAGCGGACAGGAAATTTTAGATAAATATCTGAATGAAAATTAGGATTTCTGAGCAACTTCTGAGAATTAAATTTCTTTGCTAATGAGCCAATGGTATATGGCGTTGCGCTCGTTATCTACTTCGGTATATCCTCC
>CAUQOP010000212.1:0-2634 GCA_963519505.1 uncultured Flavobacteriaceae bacterium
TAGATGCTGTAAGAAATACATTCGCTCCAAAACCAGCTTCTTTTTCCACACTAACCCCCTCTACTACTATACATCTATAACCCACAAAAACATCATCTTCTATAATCACAGGAGCAGCCTGTAACGGCTCTAAAACTCCACCAATACCTACTCCACCGCTTAGATGCACATTTTTACCAATCTGAGCGCAACTACCTACTGTAGCCCATGTATCCACCATAGTTCCGCTGTCTACATACGACCCAATATTCACATAAGAAGGCATCAAAATAGCCCCCGAAGCGATAAAAGCACCCTCTCTCGCCACTGCATGAGGAACAACACGAACTCCCTTCTCTGCATAATTTTTCTTTAATGGAATTTTGTCATGAAACTCAAAAGGCCCCACCTCTATCGTTTTCATCTGCTGGATAGGGAAATACATCACCACCGCTTTTTTCACCCATTCATTTACCTGCCATCCATCAGAAACAGGCTCTGCTACTCTTATTTTTCCTAAATCCAATTCACGGATTACAGAGCGAACAGCCTCCTGATAATCAGCTTGTTTTAGTAATTCTCTATTTTCCCAAGCCTCTTCTATTTTTTGTTGTAAACTCATTTTTATATTACTATTAAATTTTATAAATTCAAAAAATCACATTTTAAAGAACTCTTCTCGCGAAAAGAAAAGCCTTATCCCAATAAGCCTCTTCTAGTGAAGAAATAATCACACCTTTGCTCGTAGAAGCGTGGATAAATTTAATTTCCCCATCATCTGTTATCGTATGAACTATCCCCACATGAGAAACCCTCTTTCCACCAGCAGTAGCAAAGAATAATAAATCGCCATGTTTTACATTCTCTATATTGATTCCCACTCCTTCTTTCGCTTGGTCAGCAGAGCGTCTGGTAAGTTTAATATCATTTTCCGCAAAAACAGTATTCACAAATCCAGAACAATCAAATCCAGAATAAGTCATCCCTCCCGCTCTATACGGAGCCCCAAGGTATTTCTCTGCATCAGAAAGGATGTTTGCTGCTTTGGCATTAGGTCCCTCCTTTGAAGATTTTTTATTTTTTGATTTTGATGGCTTTTCATTATTTGTATTATATGAATAAGAATTGTTATTAGAAATATTTTTATTTCCATAAACTCTAGCTGGCTGAGATGCTCCACATGACCACAAAGAAAATGTAACCACAACTAATAATACGGTTTTTTTCATCGAATAAAATTTTTGCTAAACGCCAAAGATAGTAAAAAATCAGGAAATCCACAAAAGAAAACAATACATTTTGCAGAAAAAATGTTTTTAGGTGTAACCTTTATGATAATCCTATCGTATATGTAATTAGTAAATTACAAAATACTATTTATCAAATGAGACAACTAAAAATCACCAAACAGGTAACCAACAGAGAGACCGCTTCTTTGGACAAATACTTACAGGAAATCGGTAAAGTAGAACTTATTACTGCCGATGAAGAGGTTATTTTAGCCCAAAAAATCAGGTCTGGAGACAAGGTTGCTTTAGAAAAACTCATCAAAGCCAACCTTCGTTTCGTGGTTTCTGTTTCTAAACAATATCAAAACCAAGGACTTTCTCTTCCAGATTTAATAAACGAAGGGAATTTAGGTCTAATGAAAGCCGCTAAAAGATATGATGAAACCAGAGGGTTTAAATTCATTTCTTACGCTGTATGGTGGATTAGACAGTCCATTCTTCAAGCCTTGGCCGAGCAGTCTAGAATTGTAAGACTCCCTTTAAATAAAATAGGCTCTATCAATAAAATCAACAAAGCCTATGCGGAACTGGAACAAATCAACGAAAGACCGCCATCCCCAGAAGAACTAGCCGAAGTATTAGACATGAGCGAGGAGGACATCAAGGAATCTATGAAAAACTCTGGAAGACACCTATCCATGGATGCTCCGCTAGTAGAGGGAGAAGATTCTAACCTTTATGATGTATTGCGTTCTGGCGAGTCTCCAAGTCCTGATAAAGAACTGATGCTGGAATCTCTACAAATAGAAATAGAGAGAGCCTTGCAGACCCTTACACCGAGAGAAGCTGATTTAGTAAGGCTTTATTTTGGGTTAAATGGCAAGCATCCTATGACTTTGGAGGAAATAGGCGAGACTTTTGATTTAACGAGAGAGAGAGTTCGACAAATCAAAGAAAAAGCCATTAAAAGGCTGAAACACAACAGCAGAAGTAAAATTTTGAAATCCTATTTAGGGAAATAACAGAAAAAGCAGTGAAAATTTCACTGCTTTTTTATTTTTAATAAATTGATTTAAAATGAATTACATAAAATTTCATTTTTTTTAAAAATAATTTTTCTTAGCATATGATTTATATTATATTTGCATCTTAAATTTTAAATAAAAACAGAAGAACAAAAGAATTTATGATTTACAAAGTACGAGTTATTTTAGATGCAAAGGAGCAGATTTTTAGGGACATTGAGATTAGAGAAAAACAAACTCTTTGGAATCTGCATTTGGGAATTAAGAGTGCTTTCAGCCTTCAGGGTGAGGAGCTTTCTTCTTTTTACTATTCTGATGACAGCTGGTCTGAGGGGGCAGCAGTTCCTTTAGAAGACATGTCTGATGATGGAGATGGAGACACGATGTCTGATGTGTACATG
>CAUQOP010000213.1:0-2632 GCA_963519505.1 uncultured Flavobacteriaceae bacterium
TGTAAAAAGATAAGTTTCACTAAAATTAAGAAAAATATTATCAAAAATAGGTAGAAATATTCTGTCATAGTAGAGAAATAAAATTGTAAATTTGTTCCATAAAAAAACAATCTATCATGCCAAAAATATCACAAAGAGCAGAAAAAATGCCTGCTTCACCAATCAGAAAACTTGTTCCGTATGCATTACAAGCGAAACAAAAAGGAGTAAAAGTCTATCATCTCAATATCGGGCAGCCAGATATAGAAACGCCGCAAACGGCTTTGGAGAAGCTGAAACATATTGATTTAAAAGTGCTGGAATACTCTCTTTCCGAGGGAAATATAGAGTATAGAAAGGCTTTGGAGACTTATTACCACTCGCTTGGTTTTACAGATTTGACAACGGATAATTTTATCGTGACTAATGGTGGTTCAGAAGCGCTGAGCATCGCACTTTCTACGCTTTGTGATGATGGTGATGAGATAATTATCCCAGAGCCATACTACGCAAATTACAATGGTTTTTCTAACCATATCAATGTAAAAGTAGTAGCGGTTCCGTCTTCTATCGAGAAAGGTTTTGCCCTGCCGTCTATGGAAGAATTTGAGAAAAAAATTACTCCAAAAACTAGAGCTATTCTCATCTGTAACCCAGGGAATCCTACGGGCTACCTTTATACAAGGGAAGAATTGCAGAAACTGGCTCAGATAGCTCTGAAACATGATATTGTCATCATCGCAGATGAGGTATATCGTGAGTATGTGTATGATGGAGCAAAGCAGGTCTCTATGCTGGAATTCCCAGAAATAGCAGAAAACTGTATCATCATAGACTCAGAATCTAAGAGATATTCTATGTGTGGAGTTCGTATCGGATTTATGGTTACTCGTTCTAAACTGATTCGTGCGGCTGCGATGAAATTTGCACAAGCTAGACTAAGTCCAGTTCTTTTAGGGCAAATAATAGCTGCAAAAGCCCACGAAAATGACAAAAAATACATAGAGAGAGTTCGCGAAGAATACACTAAACGAAGAAATTTATTAGTAAAATTACTAAACGAAATTCCAGGTATAATCTGCCCAACTCCAAAAGGTGCTTTCTATTGCGTGGCAGAACTTCCAATAGATGATGCAGAGAAATTTGCGCAATGGCTTTTAGAGGAATATTCTCTTGATAATGAAACTGTTATGGTAGCACCTGCGGGAGGCTTCTATTCTAATCCAGAGCTTGGAAAAAGACAGATAAGAATAGCCTATGTGTTGAAAGAAGAAGACCTGAGAAGAAGTGTAGAACTGCTGAAAGATGCTCTTCAAAAATACAATGCACGATAATATGCAGATTTTAGAAAATGTTTCCCTGAAGCCTTACAACACTTTCGGTGTGGAGGCTTCTGCGCGGTATTTTTCTGAGGTTTCTACAGAGTCAGAGTTATTAGATTTACTGAAAAAACCTAAATTTAGGGAGCTTCCTCTTTTGTTTTTGGGAGGAGGAAGTAATTTGTTTTTCACAAAGGATTTTGAAGGACTTGCCATTAAACTAAATTTAAAGGGAATTTCCAAAGAAATTATCAGCGATAATGAAATTTTGGTGTCTGCCCAAGCAGGAGAAAACTGGCATCAGTTCGTTCAGTATTGTTTGGATAAAAACTATGGAGGGCTGGAGAATTTGTCTCTGATTCCAGGGAATGCAGGGACTTGTCCTATCCAAAATATCGGAGCTTATGGCGTGGAGATAAAAGATAGTTTTGAGTCTTGTAAAGTGCTTAATTTGAGTACTTTGGGGATTGAGGTTTTTGATAAGAAAAAATGCCAGTTCGGTTACAGAGATTCTTTTTTTAAGAGAGAGGGAAAAGGCAAATATGTTATTCTGGAAGTTACATTCAGGCTGACAAGAAAGGAGCATGTTTTGAAGGTGGAGTATGGAGCTATCCAGTCAGAATTGGAGAAAATGGAAATAAAAAATCCAACGATTCAGGATGTTTCTCAGGCAGTTATCCGTATTCGGCAGAGCAAACTTCCAGACCCTAAAAAAGTAGGAAATGCAGGAAGTTTTTTCAAAAATCCTGTGGTTTCTGATGCGTATTTTGATAAGCTGAAAACTCAGTTTGCAGATATTCAGGGATATAAAACCGAAGAAGGCGTGAAAATCCCAGCAGGATGGCTTATAGAGCAGTGTGGCTGGAAGGGCAAACAGATAGGAAATGTGGCAACTCACGCCCTGCAATCCCTTGTAATAGTGAATATTACAGGAAATGCGAAAGGACAGGAGATTTTTGATTTTTCTCAAAAAATAATAGATTCCGTGGAAGAAAAATTTGGAATAAAATTAGAAAGAGAGGTGAATGTATTGTAAAATAAACTATATTTGAATAAAAAAATAAAGAATGGATATTCAAGAAATTTTAAATCAAGGAAACTATCATTTGATAGATGTGCGTGAGCCAGAGGAACTTATAGCAAATGGAGCGATAGAAGGCGCTGAAAATATTCCGCTGGGTGAGGTGGAAAATCACGCAGATGAAATTGCAAAATTGGATGGAAATGTGATTTTTTTCTGCCGAAGCGGAAACCGAAGCGGGAAAGCTATGGAAGCGTTTAAACAGAGAGGATTTACCAATGTTTATAACGGAGGCGGCTACGAGGAATTATCT
>CAUQOP010000214.1:0-2631 GCA_963519505.1 uncultured Flavobacteriaceae bacterium
TACCCGCGTAGAGCTCTTCTAAGGCTTCTAGCGGGAAACGATTAGAAACAGCTACCGAAATCATAATCTGAGTAGGAACTGCATTCATAGCGACAATATCGCTGATTCCTGCCACTACCGCCTTATAGCCCAGATGTTTCAGAGGAACATATCCTAAATTAAAATCCACTCCTTCTGTAAACATATCGGTGCTGACAAGAACTTTTTTCCCTTCAGCATTGATGATAGCCGCATCATCTCCCACTCCCAATTCTGTAGAAATATTTTCAATAGGGAAAAACTGTGTCAGATGTTTTATAAGCCCAAATTCGCCTAATGCAGAAATAGGAGTAAGTTCTTGATTTTTATTTTCAAACATAATTTTCAGTAATTTTAGCCGCAAAGGTAGTAAATCTCAACATCAAAAAAAGACAAAATCTAAAAATGAGCCCTTTATTTAATCTTGGTTTTTTCAGTTTTTTAAATTCTCTGATTGCTTCTTTTTCAGAAAAATACTCTTCTCGCTTTTTCCATCAAAACTAACAAAAATTTTATATTTTGAAAGTTTTTGTTAATTTTAAACCCATTAAAAATCATATCTCATGAATTTAAAGTATACAGCATTAGCTATCGCCGCTCCTCTGTTGATGAACGCACAGGAAGTGATGACGCCAGAAACCCTCTGGAAGCTAAGAAAAATAAGCGTTCAAGGAGTTTCTCCAGACTATTCATTGGTTGTTTACAGAACCAGCCAGACCGATTTGGAAACAGAAAAAAATGTTCACAAAACCTATTTGCTAAACACATCTTCCTCTCAAAGTGTTCCGTTTGATTTAGGAAAAAAATCCTTTATCCAATGGGATAAAAATGGAATTTACGCCCTTGAAGATGGGAAAATCTACCATTCTAGTGACAATGGAAAATCTTGGAAAGAATTCTATATCATTGGGAAAGATGCCCAAAATATTAAGGTTTCTCCCGATGGGCAGAAAGTGGCTTTCAGTAGAGAAGTTCAACTAGAAAAAATCTACAGCAAAGACAAATACAGCGATGTTCCTAACTCCTCTGCACAAGTCTACACAGACCTAAACCACCGCCACTGGGACACTTGGTATGCAGGGAAATACAATCATATTTTCGTAGTTAGTGTTAAAGAAAATTCTAGCGCAGCCAAAGATTTACTAGAAGGAAAAGCCTATGACTCGCCTCAAAAGCCTTTTGGTGGAGGGGAAGATTTCATTTGGTCGCCTGATGCTAAACACATCATCTATGTTACTAAGGCAAAAACAGGAAAAGAATACGCTGTCAGCACCAATACAGACATATTCCTATACGAGCTGGAAACAGGAAAAACCAGCAACCTTACAGAAGGAATGATGGGATACGATATGAACCCTAAATTCAGCCCAAATGGGAAATATCTTCTTTGGCAAAGTATGGCAAGAGATGGATACGAAGCTGATAAAAACGATATCTATGTGATGGATTGGGGAAATAGAAGTAAAACCAACCTTACTAAAAACTGGGATGACAGCGTAACAGGAGATGTCTTCTGGGCTAATGATTCTCAGAATATCTATTTCACGGCTGCTTTCAGAGGAACTAAGCAGTTATTCACTGTTAATCAAAACAAAACCGTAAAACAAGTTACAAAAGGAAATTTTGATGTAAATGCCGTTTTTGCACAAAATAAAAATTCACTTTTAGTGAATAGAAATGATGCTTTCCACAGCCCAGAGCTCTATTCTGTGGATTTAAAAAATGGAAAAATGAAGCAGGTAACGGATGTCAATGCTGATTTTTACCAAAAACTAAAATTAGGTCATTCTGAACTAAAAATGGTAAAAACTACCGATGGTAAGGAGATGGGCGTATGGTTCCACTATCCACCAAATTTTGACCCAAACAAAAAATATCCTGCACTTCTATACTGCCAGGGAGGGCCTCAGTCTGCTCTTACACCGTATTTCAGCCTAAGATGGAATTTCTCACTAATGACTGCTAATGACTATATCGTAATCGCTCCTAACCGTAGGGGTATGCCAGGATGGGGAACAAAATGGAATGAACAAATCAGCCAAGATTGGGGAGGACAATCCATCCAAGACTACCTGTCTGCGGCAGACTTTGCGAAAGAACTTCCATACATAGACAAGGACAGAATGGGCGCTGTGGGTGCTAGCTACGGAGGTTATTCTGTACTGATGCTGGCTGGAGTCCACCAAAACAGATTCAAAACTTTCATTTCTCACAATGGGCTTTTTGATACTAAATCTTGGTATGGTACTACCGAAGAGCTTTGGTTCGCAAATTGGGATATGGGAGGCTCTCCTTGGGACAATCCTTCTTCAAAATCTTACACTAAATTCAATCCTAGCAACTATGTAAACAATTGGAATACGCCAATAATGATTATCCAAGGAAATATGGATTTCAGAGTTCCTTATGAACAGGGACAACAGGCTTTCCAAGTGGCTAGACTTAAAAATATCAAATCTAAATTTCTATACTTCCCAGATGAAAACCACTGGGTGCTAAAACCTCAGAATGCCCTAGTATGGCAGCGAGAGTTCTTTAGTTGGTTAAAGGAGACTTTATAAAGTCTCCTTCTTTTTTATATCATTAAACTAAAATAGTCCTTACCAATAATTG
>CAUQOP010000215.1:0-2626 GCA_963519505.1 uncultured Flavobacteriaceae bacterium
GTTTATAACCGTGGTTTCTGGAGTGGTTATTACCTTGGGCAGAAACTGGGCGAGTGGTCACCAAACTCTGGTTCTAACGCTACACAGAAAAAAGTCTACATCGGAAGGGGAACGCACTATTACCCAAAAACGAGTATTGCGGAATTCCTTATAGAAGCATTTGATTTGAATGTGGGTGATAAGGTTCTTATCCAAGGGCCTACCACAGGTTCCCAAGAAATGGTAGTAGAGAGCATGATGGTAGAAGGGAGGGGCGATAGCCAAAAAGCCACCAAGTCTGATGTGGTTACCCTCAAAACGGATTTCCGTGTAAGGCCAAGCGACAAACTCTACAAAATAGTAAAAAACGATACAATAGCTTAGTGTAATCCTCTCCTTTTTAGGAGAGGTTTTTACTTTTTTGTTATTGGATTATGGAATTTTGTCTTTAGAATTAAATAAAAAAATATATGAAGACTTGAATCAAGTTGTAATATACTTCCAAAGTGACCACAAAAAGGAAAACAGAATAAAGAAATTTTAAAATTATTTATTACCTTCGCATCAAAAATAAATGGTAATCGTTACACTACAAAGGGAGAAATGCATAGGCTGTAACTATTGTGCAGAGTTTGCTCCTGAATACTTCCGAATGTCTAAAAAAGACGGAAAATCCGTTCTGCTGAAATCTGTAGAGAAAAAAGGTTTCCACACCTTAAAAACACCGATAGAAGATGCCTACGAACCTTGTGAAAAGGCAGCAAAGGCATGTCCTGTGAAAATAATCTCTGTAAAATCTATCTAAAAATAGTTTCAAAATATCTTGTTGGGACCGGGACGTGCTAGGCCCGGTCTGTCTTTTTTAATTCGTATCAGCGCGAGATAGTGGCAACTATCGTGGTGCTGCTTTTTTCTTTGCTTATTAGGTTTGTGATTTCTACTTTGGTGGGTAGATTTGGGAAGAAATCAGGTTTTTCAAAGCCCAGAATCAGGCTGGTTCTGAAATACATAGACTTTCTTATAAGTATTTTTATAATCCTGACTTTGGTTCCAGTCTGGGGAGTGGAGCGAAAACAGGCGTTTCTGGTGATTTCTTCTATTTTTACCGTGATAGGCGTGGCGATGTTTGCCCAATGGTCTATCTTGAGCAATATCACAGCAGGGATTATTATTTTCTTTTCGTTTCCGTTTAGAATAGGAGACAAAATAAAAATTCTGGACAAAGATGTCCCGATAGAAGCCGAAATAATAGACATAAGACTGCTATATACACTCCTAAAAACTGATAGTGGAGAGCGAATTTCCTACCCAAATAACTTGTTCCTGCAAAAAGGAACGGCTATTGTTAGTAAAAGCTAAAGCTCACTCACTCTGTTGTTTTAATAAACTTTTTAAAAGGGCGATTTGCTCATCTTTTGCTTGTATGAGTTTTTCATAAACATCTTTGTTATCTTGATATAAGTTTTGAACTTGTTGATGTCCAACGCTGTTTTCCTTAATGTCTTGATTATAAATAGTTTGTTTATTTAATTCCAATATTTCTGCAACATCTGTTTCTAGTAGTTTGGCTATCATAAAAAGCCTTTCTACACTTATTTTTGTGGAATTACTTTCTAATTTGGCATAGGAGGCTTGGGTAAGGTCTAATTCGTGTGCCATATATTCTTGGCTGTAGCCTTTTAGTTCTCTGTATTTTCTAATATTTTTCCCAATAATGTCATTATTCATAATAAGATTTATTTATTCGCAAATATAATAAAATATTCTTAAAAGTAATTGATGTTAGTGTTGTTTTTAAGATATCTTTGGTCAATAAAATAATATGTTATGAGTTGGCAAAAAGATTTAAAAAAAGCTTGCAGATTCACAACCAAATAATCCTCTTTTTAAAGATTATCACCAAATGAAAAATAATTATAAACAGATGAAAAATGGTTATAATCAAATGAAAAATTTAGGTTGTTTCTCTGTTATAGTTTTGATTGTTAGTGTATTGGGTATTCTTTTTTATGTGTTTTAATGTATTGAAAAATTTAATAGTATGTTTATAGAATTATTAACGGAAGAAGAACAAAAAATCTTCTTAAAATTAGCTTTAGAATTAGAGAAAGTTTCTGAAGAGCGTTGCGAAAGAACGAAAGAAAAGTTAAACGCATTTGTATCTAGAATTGTAAAAGAATCAGAAGGTGATGTAGAAGAGTTAAATATTGATTTAGCAAGATTAGAGAGACCATTAGCAAAGAAAATTGTTTTATTAGAACTAATAAGCGTAGGCTATGCAAGTGGTGATTATTGTGATAAAGAACGAGCATACCTTAGAGATGTGGCAGGAAAAATAGGGGTAGATAGTGAGAAGTTAGGACAAATAGAAGATTGGGTACAAGGATTTATATCACATATCGGTAGTGGTGCAAGTATAGTAAATAACTAAAATAATAAATATTATGAGAATTAGAAAACCACAAGGAAAGATTGTTTGGGTTCCTATTGCAATAGCAATTGCTAAAGCAGTGCTTGATACAGCAGCTCAAAATCAAGGAAAACCTAAAAAGTAAATTTACTTTAAGAAAAAACTCCACTCGTTTTAGAGTGGAGTTTTTTTACGCTCTCCAAAAATCTCTATCCAAACTTCGGTATTGTATGGCTT
>CAUQOP010000216.1:0-2625 GCA_963519505.1 uncultured Flavobacteriaceae bacterium
GGGTGGGTTTTTGTCTCGTGAATTGGATTTCTATATCAAAAACGAAGTCTTGTACATAGATGATATCAATACCGAAAATCCAGCCTTTTTAACGGCACAGCTCTCCAAGATAAAAGCCCTGAAAACCGTGGCTTCCAAAATCATCACTTTCCTAGCGCAGATAGAAGATTTCCAAAAGAAACTCTGGCTGAAGAAGAAATTCGTCATCAGTACCAACTACTGCATCACCCTAGACCGCATCCCAGAGGAATACTATCCTGAGATAGCTGCCAGCCAAGCACAGCTGAAGGAGTGGAAAGAGCTCTACGATGTTTCTATTACCTCTGCCGAACAGCTGGCAGGAGAGCCTTTCTTGGTGCTGGATACCAAGCACTTCTCCGAAGAGTTTAAAGACAAACTAATGGGTGAGTTTGACAACTTAGACGAAGAAACCAACGGACTACTGATAAACTCCGAAAACTTCCAAGCACTGAACCTAATGCAGGAAAAATATCAGGAGAAAGTGAAAACAATCTATATAGACCCGCCGTATAACACAGGAAACGATGGATTCACTTACAAAGATGGTTTCCAAAGCTCCAGCTGGGCGAGTTTTGTTCAAAATCGTCTGGTGTTGGCAAAATATTTACTCAACCAATCAGGTGTGATTTTCCAAAGCATCGATGATAATGAACAAGCAAACCTAAAACAGATTTCGGATGGTGTTTTTGGAGAACAGAATTTTTTGCTTTTAATGGTTGTAAATAGAGCAAGTGAAATAGCAACAGAAAATATAATCCAAAAACATGAATATTTAGAATGTTATTCAAAAAACATTTCAACTTTTAGAGTAAATGGAATTCCAAAATATTCCATTTCTCGTGGTACAGTAGGAAATGAAGGACAAACAATGCCAATAATAACATTTCCCAAAGGGTTAAGATGCTATGGGATTTCAGATGGTATTTATAATGAAACAAGAAAAATAGATGGAAGTCTTGAAAATATAGAGAATTTAGATCCTGTTATTGTTGAAAATGAAATATTGATGAATGATGTTAGAATGAAAGCAAGATGGAGGAGTTCAAATGATATGAGGAATTTCTTTTCGAATAGCTGTCAGCCCACCAAAGCCAAAATCAATGGAGTAATTGAAGAAATATATTTTGAGAATGATAGGTTTAACCCTCAAATCAAAAAATCAACTTTTGAAAAATTACCCTCATTATTTTTGGAAAATAAAAGAGGAAGCAAATATCTGGAAGAATTAGGGTTAAAAGGAGTTTTTGAGCATCCTAAGGATTTGAATTATATTTCCAAAATATTGCAAATAGCTACTACTCCAAGTGACCTTATCCTCGACTACTTCGCTGGTTCAGGGACTACGGGACATGCTACTATCAAACTCAATAGGGAAGATGGAGGCAGCCGTAAATATATCTTGATGGAGATGGGCGGTTATTTTGATACCGTTACCAAACCGCGCATCCAGAAAGTCATCTATACAGACAGCTGGAAAGATGGAAAACCACAGGATAGAGAAGGGATTTCTCAGCTTGTAAAATACCAAGTATTAGAGTCTTATGAAGATGCTCTGAACAATCTGCAGCTGCCAGATAAACCGAGCGAGTCTCTACTAAACTTCGATACTCAGGCGCAAGAAGAATACCTGCTGAACTATATGCTGGATGTAGAGAGCAGAGACCATCTGTTCAATATCCAGATGTTCCGCAATCCATTCAATTACCAGCTGAAAGTTACCGAGAACAACGAGCTGGTGCCTACAAAAGTGGATTTGGTAGAGACTTTTAACTATCTTATTGGGCTGTATGTAGAGCGTATGCAGCGCGTGGGCGATATCAAATTCATAGAAGGAAAAACCAGAGAAGGCGTGAAAACACTGGTTATTTGGCGTAATGTAGAAACTATGACCAATGAAGAAACCGCCAAAAAATTCCGTAAAATCTATGACGGCATTCGTTCTTCGGAGTTTGACCAAATCTACATCAATGGCGACCATCATTTTGATAATATGCGCACAGGCGAAGATACATTCAAGGTAAAACTCATCGAGGAAACCTTCTTTAAACAAATGTTTAATATTTCGGAATTGTAAGAAACATGGCAAACTTTCACGAAAAACTCGTTCTCAATAAATATATGCTATCTCTTTTTGGGATAGACAGCATTGGTAAAAAAATCATGAGTAAAGATGGTGTTGAGATTTTTACCGAATTAAAATTATCATCTAATGAAGGGTATACCGAAGAAGGCAATACCCGATATTTACAATCGCTAATCCGTCATTTGTACAATTCAGAGCATATAACTGCCACGATGCTGCAGACCTATGACGAGAATATCGTACGCTACACCAAGCAGATTTCTGAAAAACGCAGTGAACTGATTGTCTGGAAGTATTTCCAGTATCTATCACTGATGTTTACAGAGGTCTATTTGGATAAATATTTTCAGAATAAAGTAAAACTTTTGACAGAGCTCAATGAATTTGTCAAAGAATTTAATCATAAACAAACACAGGCAAATGCCGGTAAAAAAAGCAAAGATGCATTTACAGCACAGCCTTTTACACTGGAAAGCTTAAACAAGCTGGCTTTTTGGAATGCTACTGGTTCAGGTAAGACC
>CAUQOP010000217.1:0-2624 GCA_963519505.1 uncultured Flavobacteriaceae bacterium
GTGAATTTCATCGATGAAAAGAACATCATTTTCCTCTAAATTGGTCAGGATTCCTGCCAGACTGCTAGGTTTGTCAAGTACAGGGCCAGAGGTTACTTTGCAGTTTACGCCCAGTTCATTGGCAATGATATGCGAAAGCGTGGTTTTCCCAAGCCCAGGAGGCCCGTGCAGAAGCGTGTGGTCTAATGCCGTTCCTCTGTTTTTGGCGGCGGCAACGAACACTTCTAGGTTGTCCAATGTTTTTCTCTGTCCTGCAAAATCTTTGAAAGTTTGCGGGCGGATTTTTTCCTCTTGTGAAAGTTCTTCGGAGGAGTAATTTTCTTTATCTGGATGCAAAAAATCAGGCATTTCTAATCTATTTGAGAACCAAAGATAAAGATTTTTTTTGACCAATTGATAAATTAAATCATTGTTTAAATTTAAACAATATTGGATTTGTTAAATTTAATTTAGTTTTAATTCTTTAATTTAAAGATATTTAATGTTGTTTTAAAATTCAAACAAATATTGTTTTTGAAAAAATGTTTAAAATTAAAGAAATAATATTTTTATATTTGCACCTTCAAAATAAAAGTGAAAACGAGAAACATGAGAAAAATTTTGTTACCAATAACATTATTGGCGGGAACCTTAGCTTATGCAGGAGGGTTCAGAGTATCGCTACAGGGAGTGAAGCAGTTGGCTATGGCGCACACCAGTGCCCATGCAGAGGATGCGAGTGTAGCTTTTTTTAATCCAGCGGGAATGTCTTTCATTCCGAGTAAACTGAGTGTGGTAGCTGGTGGTTTTGGAGTGGTGAGTAAAGTGACATACCAGAATCTAGACACTGGAGAGGCTTATTCTACGGAAAATGAAGAGTTATTTCTTCCAGCCAGCGGTTTCTGTGAAGATGGCGGATTGGATGTCGGTGGGTCTGAGCTATATGTATGTGAAAGGACAAGTGGACTGGGATAAGAAACTTAATAAATTTAATGGTAGTTTAAATTTAAAAGACACCAAAGCAAGTGGACATGGTCTAGGATTGGGATTCTATTTTAGACCAATAGAAAAACTTGATGTAAGTATCGCATACCGTTCACCTGTAAATGTGAAGGCTAATGATGGAGTTGTGAGTTTTAATGTATCTTCGGCATTGTATTCAGCGCTGAAAGTGGATGCTAATGGTCAGGATAAATTCAAAGCAGAACTTCCATTAGTAGAAGAATACACGATAGGAGCGACATATAGAATCACTCCAAAATGGCAGGTTTCAGCGGATTTTAACTATACAGGATGGTCTCGTTATGATGCTCTGACGCTTGATTTCGAAAATGCACTTATAGGAAATCAAAAAGATAAAACAGTATTAAAAAACCTTAAAAACTTTAAGAATACTCAGACTTGGCGTTTTGGAACGCAGTATCAGTTTACTGACATGATTGCTGGGCGTTTAGGATATTACTATGACCAGTCTCCATATGAGGATAAAGATTTCATTCCAGAAACTCCATCTTTTGATAATAATGTGATAACGGCTGGTATTGGGCTGAAGTTTAATAAATTTAATGTTGATATTTCTGGAGGATATGCATTTATGAAGAGAAGAAATAGTATGAATGATAATTTAGGATTTTATGGCCAGCTGAAATCCAAAGCGGCATATTTCGGTCTAGGAATTTCTTATAACCCTTTTTAATTTGAAATCATGAAAAAAGTATTTATATCATCAATGGCCGTTTTGGCTGTTTTGTCAGTTACAAGTTGTAAAACTGATTTTGAAACCGATATAGCGGATATCGCGGTAACTAGCGGGGAAGCGGATTTTAGTAAATATGTGGCTCTTGGGAATTCCTTGACTTCTGGATATAGAGATGGGACAGTGTATTTAGATGGGCAGCTGGAGTCTTATCCTGCGATGATTGCCGAGCAGATGCAAAAAGCAGGTGGAGGAACTTTTACTCAGCCTTTGGTGCCTGATAACATCGGTGGTTTCGCTAATATACCAGGGTTTAAAGGAAAATTAACTCTTCAAGTAGTGAATGGAGCATTGATTCCAGTATATTCTACGGCTGTTAGTACATTAGACAGATTGACAGGAACATACAATAATATGGGGGTGCCTGGTGCTAAATCTTTCCATTTGGTAGCGAATGGTTATGGAAACATGGCTGGGCTGACAACAGGAACAGCAAACCCATATTTCGTGAGATTTGCGTCTTCTTCTACTGCTAGTGTTTTAGACGATGCTAAGGCTCAGAATCCTACATTTTTCTCTCTTTGGATAGGGAATAATGATGTACTTTCTTATGCGACTTCAGGAGGGGTAGGAACGAACCAAACAGGAAATATCAATCCTGCTACATATTCTTCTAATGACATTACCGACCCTAATGTTTTAGCAGGGTCTATCAGAACTGTTTTAGAGGGAATGAAATCAGTGGGAGCGACTAAAGGGGTGATAGCAAACATCCCGAATGTGACTTCTATTCCTTTCTTTACAACAGTTCCGTATAATGCTATTCCATTGGATGAAGCTTATGCTACAGCATTGAATACTCAGTTGGTAGGAAGATTAAAACCTGTTTTGACTGCTTTGGGGCAAGGAGATAGATTGAAAACTTTGGTAGTTGGGCAAAATCCATTAT
>CAUQOP010000218.1:0-2615 GCA_963519505.1 uncultured Flavobacteriaceae bacterium
TTCCAGCCAATACATTACCTCTGCATTTCCGCCTATATAGGCTATATTGGGAAGTATTTTTTCCTGATAAACAGGGCGCATCACCGCATTTGGGCTGAATTTTTCTGGATAATTTTCCAGTTCCGCTAATATTTCCACTTCTGTGAAAGAAATTTCCCTATCCACCACATTATATTTTTCTCCGTCAAACTCTATTCTATCGCGAGTTTCAGAGAGATAAAACAAATTGATTTCCCTTGGATTTACCTGCACTTTTCCGTATTTCTTCGTAAGATTTTCTACCGATTGGTGCGTTTCCTTTTTCAGTGAATTATTTTTTAACTCATCGGCGAAAATCTCCTTCACCTGCTCTTTCAGCCCTCGGTCATCTCCATCTATCATCAGCAGCCCTCGGTCAGCAAAGAGTTTATTCACCAGCGTTTTGGTCGCTTCTGCTAAAGTTTTTCCCTCTGCATAGGCTTCTTTCATCCAGTCTATCAACTCCTTACCAAAATCATTATACTTGAATTCTTTTTCAAATTCTTCTATGAAATTATTTTTCTCAACCTTTATTCTGCCGACTGCTCCTCCTGATTTCCCATCAATGCTATAAATATGATTTTGAGTTTTAAAATGATTTATTTCCTCAAAATCGTGGTCTTCCGTAGCCATCCAAAATATAGGAACGAATTTTTTACCTTGAATATTTTGGTTCAGAAAATCTGTCGTTTTTATCGTCTGCAAAATTTTATAAACGAAAAATGCAGACCCTGTAAATAGGTTCAGCTGGTGCCCTGTAACGATAGTAAAAACATTCTCCTGTGAAAGAATTTGCAAATTTTCTTTTTGTTTATCAGATAATTGCAGATTTCCTAATTGTTTTCCCAAAACTTCACAAAGAATTTTTCTCTGCTCTTTGGAATAACTTTTTTCCTTAAATTCCACCTGTTTCTGTACATTTCCCAAAGAAAATCTATGCGAAGCATATTCCTCATCAGCGAAAAAGTCCTTAATAAGGCTGGGAATGCTGTATATATCTTTTAAAAATATCTCTTTTTTGTTCATTTTACCTTTATTTTAGTGGAATAAATACCATACCAAACCTAAATTCAGCCTAAAATCTGCCACTGGATAAAACGGCGCTGCGTAGGACTGATTTTTCATGAAAGTAGTGTTAAGATGCTGTGCCTCAGCGTAAATCATCATTCGTTTTACTTTCATATTAAAATAAACATCCACTATCGGTCTTCCTCCGATGGAATGCGAGTCTGTGGATGGCAGGATAAATTCATTAAGTATCGGAAAATACTGCTGTGAGGCGAATTTTGAGAAATAATAAACCTTGATTCCCGTCTGAATTTCTGCCGCTTTTTTGAATATTTTGGATTGATAATAAACATTCGCCCTTCCTATAAATTGTGGCAACGGAAGCACATCTTTATTATTTAAAACATTCTGAAACAATACTTTAGCATTAAAATTAAATTTACGATAAGTAAATGTAGCCTCTCCTCCTATCTGCGATATATTTACCGATGAAGTGCTCTGCTGAGGCATCGCCGAAGAATTAAAATACGCCAGCTGCCCTATTCTGAAATAATTCGCAAACAGCTTAGTATCAAACCATTTGAGATTTAAATCCGCTCCTATTTCCAAAACATTTTGGTTCTTAAAATCAGAATATTTAAAATTATAATCTTGATAAAAAGAAGTGTTCATCAAATAATTAAACGATGGAGCCGCCGATTTGAATTTCACATGTCCACCGATGAAATAACCCTCAATAGGCTCAAAAGTCAGATGATTTTCTGAATTTAGATAATTTCCAAAGGCTTTTCCGTTAGAAATTTCCAAATCCGAATTTAGATTGATTTTATCCCAAAGTTTTATTTTAAGATTTCCTACCAATCCCAAACGATTTTCCTGAAATTTAGAATCTTCCTTCACTCCACTAATTATCAATGGATAAAATGCTCTATAACTGATATTCTGATAACGAACTCCTGCTTCCGCTCTAAAAACCTCATTATCAAAAAGCAAGCTCACTGTATTGCTGAATTTAGTCGATTTCTTCTTGCTGTTGGTAGGATAATCCGTAATCAACGAAGAGGAATAATAGTTCTCTGTGCCATCCTGCGTGTAGAAATATTTATTGGTTTGATAAAAAATCGTATGGCTCAGCTTAAACGGAAATTTCTCCACATCAAAAGGCGCAAAATAATGGCTGAAATAAAACCTCCTCACCGCCATTCTGGTGTAGGTATTATGCAAATTTACTGTAAGGTTTTTCCTGCTGTTAAACCGAGAATCTCCACTTGTAAAATTCTCCAAATTAGCAAGCCCCCCATTCTCTTCATTAGAAATATTCTGATGAATAAAATGCGCAAATGCCTCATATTTAGAGTTTTTAGAAAGATAATGTGCAGAAAAAATAGTATTATTAGAAGATGCTATTTCCCTCTGGTACAGCCCCTCTGACCGCAGTCCCATGTACTCTATCGCAAAATTAAATCTTTTGCCAATATTTTGAGTATAAGTAGTTTGTAGAGTTCCGCCACTGCTCATCCCATTATGATAATAGAATGCCGTAGTAGGACTTTTCACATCGTAATATTTTATATCCTTAATTCCCAGTA
>CAUQOP010000219.1:0-2610 GCA_963519505.1 uncultured Flavobacteriaceae bacterium
ATATCATATTCATTTTAATAACTAATTTTTATCTAGAAACAGACTATTTTTCGGAATAGTCTGTTTTTTTAATTGTATATCGTGATACAAAATAGAGTCATATTAGCGTTATTCAAAGGAAAAACCTTTATCTTTGTCAAAAATTAAAAATATATGGAGAAGGGAAATCAAATTTCACTTTGGGAATTGCTCTTTAGCGGACAGATGGTTACTAGTTTTTTTGTGGTGGCTATGTTTGTCCTTGCAGTGGTCGTTTTGTATTCGTTTTTCGAAAAATATCTATCACTAAAATCGATGGATACAGAGGAGGATGATTTTTTGGATAATATAGCAGACTGTCTGTATGACCACCGCCTAGATTCCGCAAAGGATTTATGCAAAAGAATTTCTTCTCCAGAAGCTAGAATCATAAGAAAAGGATTAGAAAAAATAGACAAATCTTCATTGGAGATGTTTGTCACAATAGTCAATCAGAGAGAAACAGAAGTTATCCAACTGCGAAAAAACCTTTTTAAATTCAGCCTTTGGGCGAGGGTGGTTTTGTTCTCGGGAGTTTTAGGAACGGGTATTTCTATTATATTATTTTTTTCAGAAGGTTTTTCAGATTTGTCTGATGAGCGTTTTTATACTTCGTTTTTCCCAGTGAGCATCGGAGCTATGTTAGGAGGACTTATTTATATATTTAAATTGATTTTGGGTTCACTGACATATAGAATAGAACTATCACTGAAAATGGGAGAAAATAAATTTCTGGAAATCATAGAAGAAATCAAAAACATGAATTAAGATGAACAAGGTAAAAAGCATAGGATTGACAGCAGTTATCAGCATTCTATTTGTAGGAGTGCTGCACATTATCCCTATAAATAAAAAACAAAGAGAAAAAGATGAATTGGCTAAAAATGTTTCGATAGAAGAGGATTTAGAATTCAGAGATTCTTTGGCTCAAAATATTTCATTGGATCCGCCTATGGTGGATGAAGTGCAAAATGTACAGCCACTTCCGCCTCAGCCTTCGGAAGCTCCTAAAAAACAGGAAGTTACTATAGAAAAGCCAGCTGAACCTGTGAAAGAAGAGGCTGTTTCACCAAAAGAACCAGCAGCAAATGAAGAGGTGAAAAAAGAAGAGCCGAAGAAAAAAGAAACAAAAAAGGAAATCGCTGACGCAAAAACAGCCAAAACAAAAGAAGCCAACGCTAAAAAAGAAGCTGAAGCCAAAAAAGAAGTCGTAAAGGAAAGCAAAATAGGTGTTGATAGGAAATTGATTTCAGGAATTCCAGGAACTAATAATTATAAAGGAAAACTTCCTGCCCATAGTGTCAAAGAAAAAGGCTCTATCACTATTTCTTATGTAGTAGATGCTAATGGAAGGGTGATTTCTGCCCAAAGAGTGGGAGGGCTGAGGTCTCGTAATGCGATAAATAATGCCATCACAATGGTTAAAAAACATGTAAAAGCAGAAAAAGGCAAAACACAATCCACAGGAACATATACGATTGAATTTAAATAAGCAATGAAAATTGCTTATTTTTTATTTAAAATTAAGGTATGGAAGTAATAATTGAAATAATTATAAAGGAGTTTTTTATTGATTTCCTCGGAATTAATACGAGATATTATTTTTTTAGAATTTTTAAGAAAAATATTAAGAAAAAAAAGTTTATCAGCCAATCAAAATGAGATAGTAACTGGTTTTGCACAGGGATTTTATAATCTCTTTGTAGGAATTTTCATGTTTTCATTATTAGTTGCTTTGATGGTCTATTTACTACATATTTTTGGATTATTGTAATTTTAAAAAGAAATAAGATGAAAATAATAGAGTAATCGTTAATGATGATTTTTCAGTAAATTTCTATAAGGATGAGAACCTTTTTCTTTACATGAAAAGAAAATCTAAATTGGGAAAACTTACAGGAGAAATATACAATGCAAAAGATGAACTTCTGCTTAAAGTAGAGTCTTTCTTTTGGCTGGGAACGAAAATTACTTATCAGAATTTAGAAATACCTTTTTATAGGAAAGCGTATTTTTTCTACGAAAGGTTTATATTGAATCAAAAAGACAAAATAGAGTTGTTTTTCTTTTTTGCATATTATAGAATATATTCGAATGATAAATTTATTGCAGACACGAATGTTATCTACACATTCAAACATAATTTAAAATTAGAACTTCATTTTAATACAAATGATGAAGAACAGATTTATTATTCCACTATATTTTTCTGTACGGCCAATTTATTTATGAAGTAAAATTACTCTTTATACTTATATTATTATGTTGACAAAAATTATTTTCATCAAATTTTAGAAAATAATTTAAGTGTTTTTTTTGATCAGAAACTATTCAATATTTCATTTTAAAGCCAAATTTATCGTAATCACATTATATTTTCTAACTAAATTTTATGGTAAAAGAAATGAAATAACCAATGAAAAATAGATTTTTTCAAATTAAAACTAATTCTGTCTTAATTTTTTCATCTTATAAATCAGTGAGTTAAACGATTAAGTATAAAAAAGACAAAAAAGCACTTGCGTAATAATGTAGGAATTTCTATTTTTGCAATCTGAATCATCCACGAAGGGGTATTCAGGAGATTAGAAG
>CAUQOP010000220.1:0-2609 GCA_963519505.1 uncultured Flavobacteriaceae bacterium
AGATGATACTATCGCATCTCAAATGAATGACCTTCCTGAAACATTGAAACCTATGGTAAAAGGTGGTGGTTCATTGACAGCGCTTCCTATCATCGAAACTCAGGCAGGGGATGTATCTGCGTATATTCCTACCAATGTGATTTCCATTACAGATGGACAGATTTTCTTGGAGTCTGATCTATTCAACTCTGGAGTAAGACCTGCGATTAATGTGGGTATCTCTGTATCAAGGGTAGGGGGGAATGCTCAGATTAAATCTATGAAGAAAGTTTCAGGAACATTGAAACTTGACCAAGCTCAATATAAAGAATTAGAAGCATTTGCTAAATTCGGTTCTGATCTAGATGCTGCTACTTTAGCTGTAATTTCTAAAGGAGAAAAGAATGTGGAAATTCTAAAACAACCAGTAAACTCACCACTTCCAGTGGAAGACCAAGTAGCGATGATTTATGCTGGAACAGAAAACTTGTTAAAAGATATTCCTGTAGCAAAAGTAAGAGCATTCCAAAAAGAGTATGTAGGATTATTAAAAACTGCACATCCAGAGGTAATGTCTGCGCTAAAAGCTGGTAAAATCGATAAAGATTTGACAGAGGTATTGAAACAAGTGGCATTAGATTTAGTAGCGAAATACAATAATTAAAATATAAACCAATTTGTTCTAAATTTTTGGAACATAAAAAAGTAAGTTTATCAGATGGCGAATTTAAAGGAGATTAGAGGCAGAATAACATCTATATCATCTACGATGCAGATTACGAGTGCGATGAAGATGGTTTCGGCAGCGAAACTAAAAAAAGCACAAGATGCCATTACGATGCTTAGACCTTATTCTGAAAAACTTCAGGAACTCATTCAAAAAGTGAGTACAGGTTCTGAAGGAAGTTTGTCAGAGTATGCTCAGAAAAGAGAAGTCAAAAAAATACTTTATATCGCTATTTCTTCTAATAGAGGTTTGGCAGGAGCTTTTAACTCATCAGTGATTAAAGAGCTGAATGCTAATTATAAACAAAAAGAAGATGTAGAAATAGAAGTTCTTACGATAGGGAAAAAAGTTTTCGATGCAGTAAGAAGAGTGAGAACGGTGTATGATAACCAAAGTTCTATTTATGATAGTGTAAGTTTTGAGGCTGTTTCTAAACTGACTAGTGCTGTGATGAAAGACTTCAGCGAAGGAATTTTTGATGAAGTATATTTGGTTTATAATAAATTTATCAATGCAGCGACACAGGAGGTAAGGACTGAACAGTTGTTACCAATTACGATGCCAGAACAAGCTGAAGAGGATGCAGAATCAGACTACATCTTTGAACCTGATAAGCAGACTATATTGGAAACATTGATTCCTAAATCTATAAAAACGCAGGTTTATAAGGCGTTATTAGATTCTATAGCGTCTGAGCATGGAGCAAGGATGACCGCGATGCATAAAGCGACAGACAATGCTAATGCTCTGAAAAATGAACTCGTTATCTTCTATAACAAAGCTCGTCAGGCAGCGATTACTAATGAAATATTAGAAATTGTTTCTGGTGCAGAAGCATTGAAAAAAGGATAAGATTATATCATAATATAAGGTTTTAAAGTTGAAAATGAGTATCAGTTTTTCTGATGCTCATTTTTTATGCGTAATCTTGATTGTTTAATTTTGTTTTGTTTATTCGTGGTGTGTTTTTTAGTGTTGTTTAATTGTAAATTAAGGCAAAATGATATTATATTTTATAACCTGTTTATTTATAGAGTATTAGAATGAGTGTGGAAAACTTTCATAAGAGATGATTTTTATAGAGAGTATTTATTTCTACTTTTGCAAATACTAATCTGAAAAAGTATCATCATGGGAATATTTGATAAAAGAGAAAACTACAAACCGTTTGAATATCCAGAAATCATGCAGTTTGTAGATTCCATGAATAAGTCCTTCTGGGTGCATTCTGAGGTGGAATTTACAGCTGATATTCAGGATTTTAAGGCGAATTTGAGTCCGATAGAAAAAGAAGCTGTAAAGAGAGCTTTGCTGGGAATAGCACAAGTGGAGGTTTCTGTGAAAACTTTTTGGGGAGACCTTTACGACCTTTTCCCAAAACCAGAATTTAATGGACTTGGGGCTACTTTTGCAGAATGTGAGTTCCGCCATTCGGAGGCATATTCAAGATTGCTGGAAGTATTGGGGTATAATAATGAATTTGAGAACTTGCTAGAAGTTCCTATTTTCAAGGAAAGAAATCAAGTTTTGAAGGAATATCTTTCTAAGAATAAAGAAAATGCGCTGGAGAGAATTTTGTTTTTTACTCTGATTATAGAAAACGCTTCTTTATTTAGCCAGTTTGCGACTATTTTGTCATTCACTCGTTTTAAAGGGTATATGAAAAATGTGGCGAATATCATCGCTTGGACATCGGTGGATGAGCAGACACATGCCAATGCTGGAATTTTTATCATCAAAAAGATTTTTGAAGAAAATCCAGACATGAAAGAAAGAGGAATGAAGGAGATAGAAGGCTTTATGAAAAACTATATAGAGCTGGAAGACAAGATGTTAGATTGGATTTTTGAGAATGGTGAACTTGACTTTTTCAGTAAAAAAGATTTGGCTAACTATATGAGAT
>CAUQOP010000221.1:0-2608 GCA_963519505.1 uncultured Flavobacteriaceae bacterium
ATACAGAGCAAGATAAAAAATCATCTATCATCGTTTATAACCCAAACTGGAACAAAGGAATCGTGGGCATCACCGCATCACGAATTATAGATTTATACTACAAGCCTACCATCGTTTTTACAGATGGGAGCAAGAGTGAAATGGTGGCCTCTGCGCGCTCCGTTTCAGATTTTGACATTTATAAAGCTTTGGAAAAATGCAGCCACCTTTTAGAAAAATTCGGAGGTCATCAGGCTGCGGCTGGACTTACTTTAAAGAAAGAAAATTTTGAAGAGTTTAAAACTTTGTTTAAAAAAGTGGTATCGGAGCAAATCCAAGAATACCAAAAAACACCGATAATAGAGATAGATTGTGAAATAAAACTCAATCAGCTCAACGAAAAATTTTTCGATTTTCATCAAAAATTAGATCCATTCGGGCCACAAAATATGCGCCCTGTTTTTGCTCTCAAAAATATTTCAAATCCTAAATTTGTCCAGCTAATCGGCAAAGACAAAAGCCATGTAAAATTCTATCTGCCCTCAGAAAATGGGAATATAGAATGCACTGGTTTTGGACTTGGCAGCTGCTATGAAGATTTACAAAAGAAAAATTTTGATATGGTTTTTTCCATCGAAGAAAACCACTGGAAAGGCGAGACCCGCCACATACTTCACATCAAAGATATTCAGTTTAACTCCTAAACATTTCGCATGAAAATAGCCTTGTTTTTTGGGTCTTTTAATCCCATTCATATCGGACACCTGATTTTAGCAAATTATATCGTGGAACATACTGATTTAGATGAACTTTGGTTCGTTGTAAGCCCGCAGAATCCTTTGAAATCAAAAAAAAGTCTGCTTCACGACCACGACCGCTATGATATGGTAGAAATGGCGATAAAAAACTATCCTAAAATGCGTGTTTCGGATATAGAATTTTCTATGCCGAAGCCTTCCTACACCATAGATTCTCTTACTTATCTTCGTGAAAGATACCCTGAATATACTTTTGGGCTAATCATGGGCGAGGACAATTTGGTCAGTCTTCCAAAATGGAAAAACTACGAAACTTTGATAAAAAATCACCAAATCATCGTTTATCCGCGCGTCCTATCACAAGACACTGACAAAGATGCGATTACACACGAGAATATCTGCAAAATAAATGCTCCGATAATAGAACTTTCTGCGACCGAAATCAGAAAAATGATTAGAGAAAAAAAGAATGTCCGCCCTATGCTTCCGCCCGAAGTTTTTGAATATATAGACACCAAGGGATTTTACCAAAATTCTGATTTCTAATAGTATTTCTCAATCATAAAAATTGTATTTATAGACAAAATAGATAGTATCTAATTCTTTTTTGAGGATATATTTCTGATTGTTTGTATCTTTGTCAATTAGTTTTATATATAAATCAATGATAAAAGTTTCTGATATTGCAAAAGAAAAAGCAGTACAACTAATGAAAGAAGACGGCTACGACCCTGACACAGACTACATCCGTGTAGGAGTGAAAAGCGGTGGCTGCTCTGGGCTGGAATATGTCCTGAAATTCGATAAAGAAAGACTAGAAAACGACCAAGTTTTCGAGGACAACGGCATCAAAATTATCGTGGATAAAAAATCTTTCTTGTACCTCGTGGGTACCACTTTAGAATTTTCGGGCGGACTGAACGGAAAGGGATTTGTCTTCAATAATCCAAACGCCAAGAGAACCTGCGGCTGCGGAGAGTCTTTCTCTTTGTAATGGCTACTGAATAACTATTAAATGCCTATTGAATTTTTATTTTTCAATCAGATGTTTGAAGTTATATTAAATAAAAATTGAATAGAATTTTAATAAATAATCTGTCATTTTGTAATAATCAAATAGATTAAGACCACAGTAAACATGGCAAAATTTGAAGATTTTCCGATTTATAAGAAAGTTTTGGAGCATACAAAAAATATTTATTCTTTGATAAATAAATCTGATTTCAAAACTGAATTTGAGTTTAAAAATCAAATCAAAAGAGCCGTTTTGTCCATTAGTAATAATATTGCGGAAGGTTCAGAATATCAAAGCAATAAGCAATTTGTCAGGTTTTTAATTTACGCCAAAGGAAGTTGTGCCGAAGTTCGAAATATGGTTAATATCAGTTTCGAATTGGGCTTCATTTCTGAAAACGAGAAAAATTTATTAATTCGGGAAAACAAAGATATTTCGGTAAGTCTAGGCAAATTCATCAAATATCTTGATAATATAGATGAAAAAAATAAAGAATAGATATTCAATAGAACTGAAAATAGAAAATTAATTAGTAATTATTTTTAAATGAGTAAATATACAGAGGATGACCTTAGGGTTGATTTAGAAAACAAGGAATACGAATACGGATTTTATACCGATATAGAGTATGAGGAGTTTCCTACGGGACTGAACGAAGACATTGTTCGTGAAATTTCTAAACGAAAAAACGAGCCAGAATGGATGACAGAATGGCGTCTGGAGGCTTTCCGTACATGGCAGACTATGGAAGAGCCTGACTGGGCAAATATAAAGTACGAAAAACCTGATTTTCAGGCCATAAAATACTACGCTGCACCAAAGAAAAAACCAGAACTAGAAAGTCTAGACCAAGTAG
>CAUQOP010000222.1:0-2595 GCA_963519505.1 uncultured Flavobacteriaceae bacterium
CAGGAGGGCCACCCAGAAAGTACTATAAACTCACGGAGAAAGGGGAACTTTTCATAGCGGAGTTAGACAAAACATGGAGCCAATTAACAGAATCAGTAACACAAATCACAAAAAATCAATAACATGAACAAGACAATATCTATCTCATTAGCAGGGTTTTCCTTCATCATAGAAGAGCAAGCCTACGAGAAACTAAACGCTTATTTACAAGCGCTTCGGAATTCTTTGGAAAAAGATGAAGCCGATGAAGTGATGTATGATATAGAAATCAGGATTGCAGAAATTTTCAGAGAAAATCTTGATAAAAGAGAAGTGGTGAATAGTGATGATGTGGAAAAAGTCATCGCCCAGCTAGGAACTCCAGAAGCCATAGAAGGGCAGAGTGAAGAAAATGCAGAGCAAGAAACTTCCCAAGAAAAGACAAAAAAAGAACTTTTCCGAGATATGAAAAGAGGCAAGATAGCAGGTGTATGCGCAGGGCTGGCTCAGTATTTCGGGATGGATATTTCACTGATGAGGATTATTTGGATTTTGGTGTTTATTTTCACTGTGGGCTTTGTTTCTGTGGTAGCCTATGTCATTCTGTGGATAGTGCTTCCAGAGGCAGAAACGGCATCAGATTTTCTGAAAATGCAGGGAAGACCCATCAATTTTGACAGCCTTAAAGAAGCAGGGCAGAGGGTAAGTTCTTTTTACAACGAAAATAAATCAGAAATAGCCAAAACAGGAGCTGGTATCTGGAATGTTGTCCGAGTAGTTTTAGGCTGGATAATGGTTATTCTCGCTGTTAAGACTTTGATTGTCTTGGTTAGTTTTATATTAGTGTTTTTAGGAGTTTGGGATTTTCAGTTTTTGAGAATATATTGGGATTTGGAAGAATTTAATTTCTTTTTTGACCTAAATAAGGAGACAAAGTATGTCTTCATGGCAATTGTAATCTTCGCAATTTTAATTCCTATAGTTGTTTTTACAGAATTGAGTATCATATTGTTTTCACCTAAAACAAAAGTAAAATATTGGAGTTTTTTAGTAGGATTTCTTACCATTTGGTTATTAGTTTTAGGTATTTATTTTGGTTTCTTAGTATCAAAAAAACAACTGATTTACAGCGGAAACAATGTTCAGGAAGAGCGAGTTTCTATCAATACCCAGTCGAATGTCCTTACCCTTGATTTGAAGCGGGTAGAGATTCCACAGAACTTTAGAGCCTATGGAGATGATATTTTTTCGGATAAGAAAAAAATCTATAAAGAAGATGAGCCAGATGTCTATATTACAAGAAGAAATGATGTAAAACAGCCGTATATCATGATTAGAAAACAAGCAGATGGTTATAATATCCCTATCGGTATGAGTGTTCCTGTGGAAGTCTCTGGTAATGCGGTATTGCTGCCGAACTACATAAGCTATTCCTATGACCAAAGATTTCGGGATTATGATGTGAGCTATGAACTGGTCATTCCTGAAACCATGGAAATCAAGGATTTAAGTGGCGGAAGGCTAGATATTCATGGAGAAGAGCACGGATTTTATAGAGAAGAAAGGGGATATCAGCCAGAGCCGCAGGTGGAATCAGACACCATATCAACAGGTAGAAAATATTAACTAAACTAAATCACAAAGTATTTTTAAATAATGTTTTGCAGAGTTGCAGAACATTATTTTTTAACATCAAATATAAAGTGTGCATAATGCTTTTTGAAAAAAATAATGTAGATTTGCTCCTTTAACTTTTAATCATGAGAAAAATAATAGGATCATTACTGCTGAAGCTTCTGGGCTGGAAGGTGGTGCTGGAAGGGGATTTGGAGAATCTGAACCGCTGCGTGCTTATCGTGGCGCCGCATACAGACAATATTGAATACCTTTTGGGGAATTTGGTTTATTGGAAATACAATAAACCGCTGAGAGTCATCATAAAAGATGCTCATACTAAGGCTTGGTCTGGCTTCATTGTCAAGGCGTTAGGAGGGATAGGAATTAATCGTTCCCAGAGGAATAATCTTGTACAATTTGTCACTGAATTGTTTAAAAAGGAGGATTTCAGTTTGGTGATTTGCCCAGAAGGAACACGCTCCCGAGTGGAAAAATGGAAACTCGGTTTTTACCATATGGCGCTGGGTGCGAGGGTTCCGATAGTTTTTGGGGGAGCAGATTTTAAAACTAAAAAAATTCATATTGGGAGAAAAATCAGTGTGGAGGATTTGGAAAGTCGCTCTTTTGAAAGCATAATGGATGAAATTCAGGACTATTACAAGGATTTTACACCAAAGTATCCAGAAAAGTGGAATCCAAAAATTTATTAAAAATTCTTGAAAAATTTTGCAGATAATTAAATTTTTGTATATTTGCAATCAAATTAACGAGTAATAATAGAGTTTTAACAAAAAAATACACGAAGTAGAAATGCTAAATCAAAATTTACATATCAAGTTTTATTTACCCACTGGGGTAAGGCTTCGTGTTATGCCTTCTTGTTAGAATAATAGTATAATGATATGCAAACCCGAAGTCAGTGAGATTTCGGGTTTTTTATTTCAAATTTTCCCGATTATTTACCAATCATATTATCATTATACAAATGGGAAATTCATA
>CAUQOP010000223.1:0-2586 GCA_963519505.1 uncultured Flavobacteriaceae bacterium
CCTTTGTATTTTTCCAAAAGAATATTGTCTCCGTGTGCTACCAAAACTCCACCGCTCATATCGGTGCTGTTCCAGATGTTTTCGTAGTATTGGTTAAGGGAATTTACGATTTTCTGCTGGTTTTCCAGTTTTAATTTTTCTCCTTTGAAGACATTATCTACATCTACATTGCCGAAATTAGGAAGATTTGAAGCTGAATAATATCCATTGCTGGTTGTTGTGGATTCTTTTTTGGAGCACGAAAAAAATAGAAAAAATGCAAGAAATCCTATGTGGGATAAATTTATTTTCATCTTTGTTTTGAAATTTTCGCGCAAAATAGGATAAAAACAAGAAAAATGAATAATAATTATCGTTAAATCTATGTTAAATGATGCTAATTTCCAGCAGTGAAAGCCAATATTTTATCTACGATGACTTGGGCTAATTTTATTTTGCTTTCGTGAGTCCAGCCCGCGATGTGCGGTGTTATGATGGCTTTTTCTGAATTTAGAAGATATTCTAAATCCTCGTTTTTCGTTTCCAAATTCTCAAAAGAAGTTTTTTCGTACTCCAAAACATCCAGACAAGCACCTTTTATTTTACCAGATTTCAAAGCATTTACCAGCGCAGAAGTTTTTAGATTTTTACCTCTTGCGGTATTGATGAAGTAGAAATTTTTCTTCATTTTGGAGATAAATTCTTCATCTATCATATAGAGTGTGTCCTCTGTAAGCGGCGTGTGAAGGCTGAGAATATCGGCGTTTTCTTGTAATTCTTGAAGGCTTACCTGTGTGGCAAATTCATCGGAAAGATTGGGTTTGATATCATAAAAAATAGTTTTGCAACCAAATCCCGAAAGTCTTCTGGCTACGGCTTTTCCCATGTTCCCATAACCAATGATTCCAAAGGTTTTACCCAAAATTTCTTCTCCTCGGTTTTCTTCTCTGAGCCAAATTCCATTTTTGACTTCATTAGAGGAAATAAAAAGGCAGTTCATCAGCACTAGAAGCGTTCCTATGACATGTTCTGCCACAGCATCTTTGTTTCCTTCGGGAGAGTTGATGAGTTTTACGCCGAGTTCTTGGGCTTTGGCGGTGTCTATATTTTCCATTCCAGCGCCTACTCGTGCGATGAATTTTAGATTTTTTGCTTTTTCTAAAAAATGAGCATCCAGCGGAATTCGGCTTCGGATAATGATGCCTTCATAAAGATGGATTTTCTCTAAAACCTGCTCGTAGCTTGATGAAAAATCCTCTTCCAAAACAAAACCTTTCTCAGAGAGTTGTTCTGTGATGAGTGGATGATTTTTATCTAAAAGCAAGATTTTCATTTAGTATTCTATTTGTACACTGTCAATTGTTATAGAATCTGCTGTGGAAGGTGATACAGCTTGTGGAATTTCAGTTTGTACGGATTGGATAGAGTCTTGTTTTGCGCTGTCATCAGCAGATTTATCCGTTTTTCCGTAATTATAATATAGAAATACAAGTCCAGCAACAGCAAGAACGATGAATAATAATACCCACCGGACACCATTGTTTGATTTTTCTTGTTTCTGGGGTTCTGTTCTTGTGGATTCTTGCTTTTGGGTTGGTTCTTCTTTAATGGTTGATGCAGGAGAAATTTCAGATAAATTAACTTCTTCCAGTCCAAAAAACTCCATAGATTGTGGGATTTTAGTTTCTTCCCGTATGATGTCTATTTCTTTAAGGGAAAGCTCCCCGAGGTATTTAAGATTTAATTTTTTTTGGAGCATGAGTAGTCTTATCCATTCACGCACAGTATCTCTTATTTCAGATTGTATAATGAATAGATTTTCACCTGTTTTTTCTGCTATATAATGGGCTAGGCTGGAATCAAAGACAGTGGTATTGTCTTCAAAATAGATATGCTCACTTGGAGGGAGAATTTTAGAAGATTCTGCATTCACGACAGCATGCTCCTTTTCAAGTCTAAAAATCCCAAAATCAGGAACTTCCACCCTTGGTTTTTGCTCCTGTAAATAACTGTATATGTAAAAAGCTAAATCCATACTAGATGCAAATTTAGGAAAAATTAAGATAACTTTATCAAAAATTTAATATTTAGTTTATTGAAAATGATAATTTTCGGATATTTTTAACAAAACATCAAAAAAACAACAAAAAAAACATAAAAACATTTGGTTGTTTAAAAAATATTTAACACCTTTGCTCAATGGTTATTAAATTTTGTTAAAAATGAATGTGAAATTGAAAGTTCTAACAGCTGGTGTATTGTTCTTCACAGGACAAGCATTAGTTGCGCAAGAAGTTAAGAAGGATACTACTTCTGGAAAAGAAAAAACAATAGATACAGTTGTAATATTGGGGTATAGTAAGACAGCGTCAAAATCTAAGTCTTCTGCAGCGAGTACTACTGTATCTGCATCTACACTTGAAAATAGAGCTACTACATCTTTCTTGACATCTGTGCAAGGAGCTGCTCCTGGTGTATCTATTAATTCTGGGTCGGGTTCTCCTGGTTCTGGAAGAATAAATGTAACAGTTAGAGGGGTTGGGTCTATTAATGCATCTACAGATCCATTATATGTGATAGATGGGTTAATATCTTCTGGTAATGAGT
>CAUQOP010000224.1:0-2584 GCA_963519505.1 uncultured Flavobacteriaceae bacterium
CTCCTGCATAGCATCACGGGTTTCCTTTGCTAAGGACTCTGCTCTCTCTGTAAGTTTCTCTATAAAAACTCTAAATCTTTGCTCTAAATCATTCATATTCATCTATTTATATTTTCACTACAAATTTTTCCTTTTATCTATTATTCAAATAAACCGAGATTTCTCTCAGTTTTATTCTTATTGTATGCTATTTTCTATTTCATAACGCTTTCAGCTATTATTTTCCCCATTGCTATATCTATTTTTTGGGTAATCTGCTCTACTTTTTCAAGTTTATAATCCGATACTAAAAGACTTACGAATTTATACCTCACTTGGACAATTCCGTTTTCCTCATAGACCAAAACTTTCAGCGGTAGCTCAATCGCTACTTTGGGATTTTCCTGCATCAGGCTGGTTCCCACCTTAGGATTTCCCACCACCAAAACCGTAGTTGGCAAAAGGTTTTCTTTTGCTTTCTTCGCAGCTTTTGCGTGGTCTATTTCCGCAAAAATTGCGATATTATTGGCTTTAAAATTCTTCTTTAATCTGCTAATTGTTTGTTTAAAATCATATTTACTTTTTGCTGTAAAAGACGAATAATCTTCCGATTGCGCAGAAAAACTCACCGATATAAACAACGAAATAAAAAATAATATTCTCATAGTTTTAATTTTAAATTATTTGTTCCAAAACTTTTTTTATCGCCTTTGGGAAAATCTCATATTCTACTTTATGCACTTTTTCCGCGAGTTTTTCAGGCGTATCTCCTTCATTTACTGCTACTTTCCCTTGCAGGATGATTTCGCCCTCATCTATTCCAGCCGTCACAAAATGCACCGTGGCGCCGCTTTCCTTTTCTTTGGCATCTATTACAGCCGTATGGACATGCATTCCCCACATGCCCTTTCCCCCAAACTTGGGCAGAAGCGCGGGATGAATGTTGATAATTTTACCAGCATATTTTTTTGCAAAATCTTCGCTGATGATAGAAAGAAATCCTGCCAAGACTATCAAATCTGTATCTTTTGGAAGGATTTTTTCTAAATTTTCACAGAAATCTTTTCCTCTTTTTATCAAATGATGAGGAATCTGGTGTTTTTCGGCACGAACCAAAGCATAGCAGTCTCTATCAGCAACCACCATGCTTACTTTTGCATTAGGAATTTCTCCATTTTGGATGCATTCCAATATCCTTTCTAAATTGGTTCCTGAGCCAGAAGCCAAAACTACGATGTTTTTCATTTCTTTGATTTTGTTAGTCTTCCTTATCCTCCTCTACGCCGTGCTTTATCTTGGATTTTTTCCCTTTGATATCTACGGCATATTCTTTTCCGTTTTTGATGAGCAGTCCTTGGGTTTTGCCTTTGGAATGCAGTACATCTATGTCTATCACACGCCCGTCCATTAGGTAAGTAACCTCTTTTCTAAGAGTATGCCCGATGACAAATTTCTTTGCATTAAGTTTTTTGAGAATTTCCTCTAAATCTTCCTTCTTTGTGGTTTCCTTCCCATAGCCTCTGTACCACATAGGGCTTTTTCCATACATATAGATGACATTTGCGATGGCATCTTTCCCTTTTTGCCCTTCTTTATTGTTGAAATAATATTTTCTAGCGTGTTCATTCAGCTCATCCACGGAAAGATTTAGGTCACTTACCTCCTTAGAAATCCCTGCATGAACGAAAACATAATCACCGATTTTCTCTACGATGTTTTTTGTATTAAGCCACTTGCCGAGTTCCGTGCCATACTGAGAAAGAAGGAAATCAGGCTCCTCATTCATAAGTTTTGCATTTTCAAAATATTTTTTTCGCACATAACGCAAATCTTTATTCATGTTCATCAAATCATGATTTCCAAGAACAAAATGCACCTTTCCGCCTGCTTTTTCCGCCTGTTCTTCCAAGGAATAAATCAGCCAAAGAGTCTGCGTTACAAAAAGCCCTCTGTCAAAGAAATCTCCCACCGTTACGAGATGCCCTTTCCCAAAAGTCCATTTGTAATTCTTATCCATCACCTTATTATTGATAAGAAATTCTTTAAACTGCTCAAAATTCCCTTCAATATCCGAAATGGCTATCAGTTTTTTAGGCATCGGATAGACCGAAGGTTCTTCTTTCAGCTCCTTTTTTAGCCTAAAAGAAAAGAAATCCTTATCCGCTATGTAGGATTTTAGCTCCTGATTTTCTTCATACCATTTATAAACTGGCGTAGGAATACCATTTTCTTCCTTAATGTTCTTCACAACAGACCCAGACCGACCTAAACCCGAGTAAAAGATATACGGCCCATCTATCCCTGCTCTGGAAGTGTCTTTCTCCAATCTTTTTTCCGAGATGATGAGCTTAGGCTGTAAATTCTCTTCCTCCTTATCATAATCATATCCAATAGCCACAACAGGCCCAGTTATTGGTGCTGCTACTTCAGCTATTTTGGAAGAATCTTTTGGCTGCTTTTTTCCTGATAAAACGGGCTTCTTTTGGGCATTTAGAATATTACCCAAAAATAAAAATGCTAAAACAAGAACAGTTATTTTTTTCAATTTAAAATTTCTCATTAGTATCTAGATTAATTTTTTCTCAGTTTTTCTTCATCCAAGGCT
>CAUQOP010000225.1:0-2580 GCA_963519505.1 uncultured Flavobacteriaceae bacterium
CAGTAATGCCAAATCCTGCTCTGCATCGGTCTTATAAACCAAATTCTGAAATCCCTCCCCAATATTCGCAAACTGGATTTTCCCAAAGTTATCTCTATTATTATACTGAGTAAATTGGTAAGATTTCCCAATCGTAAAAACAGTATCGAATGCTTTTCGCTGAGAAAATTGTGTAAAAAACTGATAGTCATCAATCGTTGGGTTAAAAATCTGTATAGAATCCTTCTGTCCATTGTCCACTACAACGGAATCACTCACTGGCAAATCATCTGTCTGCGCCTTTAAAAGGCTTCCCAGCAATATCAATATAAAAAAAATGTACCTCATAAAGTTTTTATGAGGTACAAATTTAATATATTATTCAGAATATTTCTCTAGTTATCTGAAAAATTAATAACCTGGGTTTTGCTGAATATTTGGGTTACCCGCTATCTCTGCCAATGGTATAGGTAGTGTATATCTATAATCTCCATTTGGAAGATTTGCTACAGTGATTCCAGGACGATCATCTGTTCTATTTCTATCCATAGTCACCCCAGCCTTAGCAGCCAACCTTTTAAGGTCTATATAACGATGTCCTTCAAAAGCAAGCTCTACCCTTCTTTCTTTTAAAATATCCGCCCATGCAGCCTGTTGACTGGCGTATACAGGTGTTGTAGCTGCACCACTGTAATTTCTAGCTTGTCTAACTTGTTGAATGTAATTTCTAGCAGAAGCCAAATCATTATCATTTACAGCACATTCAGCCAATATGAAGTACATCTCTGACAACCTAAACATCTTAACATCATTTTTTGTTGTAGCACTTCCCTTACCTGGATATTTATCTATAACTAACTGGTCTGTTGTATAATCTTTATTATTATAAGCTGTTTCATAGTTAGGATTGATAGTAGATGTAGGATCTATATACGCATATCTTCTAATATCTCCAGTTGTTCCATCTAATATATTGAATAGGTTTCTTCCCATTACCCAAAGAGGAGAACCTCCGATTTCAGACTTATTCGTATTATAATACGAAGGTAATTGTACATAACTTCCTCCTGAAACAGGTCTTGAAAGGGCAAAGATAACTTCTCCTTGTGAATTATCTGACCAAATCTGTCTATATGGACTTGTAGAAGCATCTTTATAAAAGTCTGCATTCCATGCAGTACTTCCTACCGTACCAGAAGGAATAGGTGTAGCAGTTGTCAAAGATAATCCTGAGCTGCTCAAAACAGCCTGTGCATACTGTTTAGCCTCAGCATACTTCCCTCTATAAAGATAAAGACGAGCCTTAATAGCATTTACCAAATTCTTACTTACATAATATCTGTCAGACTGTTTTGTAAGATGATTTTCAGCAAAAGTCAAATCTTCTTCTATCACGGCATACACCTCCCCATTTGTGCTTCTTGGCAATTTAGTAGAAATACCTGGCACTGTACTAATAATCATAGTACCTAAAGCATTATCATTTGTCATATCTGGAGAGAAATAAGTCAACAGCTGCAAATATCCTAATGCTCTCAATACTTTTGCTTCTGCTATTATATTATTATAAGCTGCTTGCTCACTAGAACTTGGTGTAACTTTTCTTGCTCCTTCTATAAGTCTCGTAGCTCTATTTATTAATAGGTTATTCTGTAGCCATATATCAGAAACTATAGAACGAGAAGGATCTATATAAAATCTATGTGTCTCATACCCTTGTCCTCCAGAACCTGCAGCAGGCTTTACTTCATCGGTAATAAGAGAAGTAAAATATACCGCCTGAGCATTCTCTACATTATTATAAACACTTCCTACTAAATAACCTTGCAAATTATCTACTGTCGTAAAAAATGCATCTGAATTCAACTCTCCATCTTGTACAATATCCACAGCATCTCTACAGCTATTCATAGATACTACTGCTCCAAAACCAAGAATTGACAACAATCCTATTTTAATGATATTCTTTTTCATTTTCTAAATTATTTTAATATTTAAAACTCTAAGTTTAATCCTAATGAATATGTTCTAGTATTTGGATAAACCCCTATAGAATAACTTTTTACAGGCTCTGGGTCAAACCCTTTCCATCCTGTCCATGTAACTAAGTTTTCTGCCATCAGATACACCTTCAGTGATCTTATAGGAAGGTCTCTCAGTAACTCCTTATTAACATTATATCCTATTGTAATGTTCTTAAGTTTAATATAATCCGTTTTTCTTAGATACTTATCTGAACTACTTAACAACCCGAAGTTTCCTGCTGTAAGAGAACCTACATCTGTATTTGTATTATCTGGTCTCCATGCATTCAGCATATCTCTTGTTGGGTTATATCTATGGAAATAACTTGGATCATTTAACCAATAATTTAGGTTATCATAAGACCATCCTCCCGCTTGGAAACTAAACAATGAAGTAAGATAAAATCCTTTATAGTCAACATCTAAACCAAAACCTCCTGTATATGGTGCATATACCGTTTTTCCTGTTAGGACTCTATCACTTGCTACTGGAGCTTCTGTTGCATTTCCATTTTTATCTCTAAACAAGAAGTTTCCATTAGCAGGATTAACTCCTATATAAGAATATAACTGCCAC
>CAUQOP010000226.1:0-2579 GCA_963519505.1 uncultured Flavobacteriaceae bacterium
GATTTGAGGAATTTTGGTCTTATCCCAGAGCTTTTGGGGCGTTTTCCTATCGTGACTCATTTGGATAAACTAGATGAAGCAACTATGCTGAGAATCCTAAGCGAGCCTAAAAACTCTATTATCAACCAGTTTATAGAACTATTCAGACTAGATGGAGTGGAGTTGAGTTTCACCGAAGGAGCTTTACAAAAAATAGTAAAAGAAACGATGGAAAAAGGTTTAGGAGCGAGAGGACTGAGAGGAACGACCGAAAAAGTTTTGGAAAAATACATGTATGACATAGACCAGCTCGGAGGTTCATTGGTCATAGATGAAAGCAAAATAGAATTTTAATATTCAAATATTTAAAAACAAAAAGCAGGAAATATTTCCTGCTTTTTTTATTATTAAATCTTACTAAGTAAGTTTCTGAAATTCACTTTGTTGTCTATGATTTGTCTCAGTTCAGAAACAGCTACACGCTCCTGCTCCATAGTATCGCGGTGTCTTATCGTTACCGTGTGGTCAGTAAGGGTGTCATGGTCTATGGTAATACAGAAAGGCGTTCCTATGGCGTCTTGTCTTCTGTATCGCTTACCTATGCTGTCTTTATCTTCATAAATAAGATTGAAATCATATTTCAAATCATTGAAGATTTTTTCTGCATATTCTCCCATTCCATCTTTTTTCATCAGTGGTAAAATGGCAGCCTTTACAGGAGCTAGGGCAGGCGGCAGAGATAATACCGTTCTCTCTGAACCATCTTCCAAGACTTCATCTTTCAGGCAGTGAGAGAATAAAGCTAGGAATAATCGGTCTAATCCTACCGAAGTTTCCACCACATACGGAACATAGCTTTCGTTTCTTTCTGGGTCAAAATATTGTAATTTTTTTCCTGAATATCTTTCGTGAGCAGAAAGGTCAAAATCCGTTCTGGAATGAATTCCTTCCAATTCTTTAAACCCAAATGGGAATTTGAATTCTATATCGGCAGCTGCATTGGCATAGTGAGCCAGTTTTTCGTGGTCGTGGAATTTGTAGTTTTCTTCGCCAAGACCAAGGGCAAGGTGCCAGTTTAGTCTCTTTTGTTTCCATTCTTCATAGAATTTTAGTTCCGTTCCTGGCGGCACGAAAAACTGCATTTCCATTTGTTCAAATTCTCTCATTCTGAAAATAAACTGTCTTGCAACAATCTCATTTCTAAATGCTTTACCAATCTGTGCAATCCCGAAAGGAAGTTTGTGGCGTGATGTTTTCTGAACATTTAGGTAATTTACAAAAATCCCTTGTGCTGTTTCTGGACGAAGGTAAAGGTCCATTGCGTTCTCGGCAGCAGCACCTAATTTAGTCCCAAACATTAGGTTAAACTGTCTTACTTCTGTCCAGTTTTTGGAGCCAGTGTCTGGGTCGGCTATTTCCAGCTCTTCTATCAGGGCTTTTACATCGGCTAGGTCGTTATTATCCAGCGATTTAGCCATTCGGGAAAGAATGGTTTTTTGTTTTTCGCGGTATTCTAATACTTTTGGATTAGTGGAAACGAATTGCGCCTCATCAAAAGCCTCACCGAAGCGTTTTTTAGCCTTTTCTATTTCTTTTTGGGCTTTATCTTCTAGTTTTGCGCAGTAGTCTTCTATCAAGACATCAGCGCGGAAACGCTTTTTGCTGTCTTTGTTGTCTATCAGTGGGTCGTTGAAAGCATCCACATGCCCGCTCGCTTTCCAGATAGTAGGGTGCATAAAGATAGCGCTGTCCAGCCCTACAATGTTTTCATTGAGCTGAATCATCGCTTTCCACCAATATTGTTTGATATTGTTTTTTAGTTCTATACCATTTTGTCCGTAGTCGTATATTGCAGAAAGTCCATCATAAATCTCACTGGAAGGGAAAATAAATCCGTATTCCTTGGCGTGAGAAACCACTTTCTTAAAAACATCTTCTTGCTTTGCCATCGTTAAAAAAATTTATGCAAAAATAAGGATTTTAGTTTAATATAAGGATTTTAGTTTAATATTCTATACAAAAAAACACTCTCTGAATGGAGAGTGTTTTTTATTTTGATGGTTTTTATTCTAAAGTTTTCAGGAAATTTTGTAATTGGGTTGCATAAGTTGTATTACTATTTCCTACTCCTTCAGGAGAACCTCCTTGATTAAAGTTAAGCTCAGTGAAATTAACAGCCTCTTTTTTACCTATCAATAGAGTAATTATCCATTTACCATTTACTAGTTGCCCAGCACTAGTACTTCCTGAAGGGAACTCATAGGGTCCTATGTTAGGATAATCTGCATATATTCCCCAATTTGATCCGTTTTGTTTTAATAGTACTGTAGCAGGAGCTGTTGTAACGCCATACTTACCACCACCGAAATCTACATTAGGAATAACTCCATTACCAGCTCTCATCATTACTATTTTACCAGAGCTAGGATCTGGCATTTTGAATGTAGCACTCATAATGGCTACGGCATATTTATCATAATCAATACCTGTATCAAACCTTCTAATATAGTCTCCATTTACATTATCAATAGTAAGGGTAAGGATACTCATATTGTTGATAGGAAGCCCTTGGTATACATCTCCTACTTTATCTACTACAA
>CAUQOP010000227.1:0-2570 GCA_963519505.1 uncultured Flavobacteriaceae bacterium
ATCCTTAATAACTTCTTTAATGAAACTCGCGGTTTCCTTGATTTTCTCTAACATAATTTAATATTATCTGATTAAACTCTTCTTTATTATTTATCTCCACATTGATAGGCCAGTAGAATAATTTGTCGGTTAATTCCTCAAAATCCATCAGCCTTACATAGTCTTTTTCCGTGGTAAGGATTAGTTTTTTCTCGCCGAGTTTTTTATACTCTTGGAGCATTTTGTCTATATCTTCTTTTTTAAAGGAATAATGATCTCTAAACCTCAAGTGCTTGATTTTATCCGCGTATCTTGAAACTTCTTTTATCAGCTGAGAAGGATTGGCGATGCCTGTTATCAGTAGAACTTCGTATTGATCCAGCATTTTTACGGGCATTTTCACTTTTGTGGAAGTGATTTCTTCATCATAATCAATGGACGAGAAAAATACTTTTTGATGTTTTTTAGGCTTAATTTTAGAAATAAAATAGAATTTTTTCTCCTCGGTAAGGTCTTTGGGACATTTGGTAACCATGATGATATCCGCCCTGTCCGCTCCTGTTCTGGACTCGCGAAGATTTCCCGCAGGAAGCAGATAATCAGAGAAATACGGGTCACTATAATCGGTCAATAAGATATTAAACCCTGCCTGAATGGCACGATGCTGATAGCTGTCATCCAAGACCAACGCTTGCAGACCAGCCTCCTCTATCAGCCGCTCCGCTCCCTCTACTCTATTTTCGCAGACTCCTATGGCAATTCGGTTTTTAAATCTTTGGAAAAGCTGCATAGCCTCATCTCCCACCATACGAAAATTACTGTCATAATTTACCATATAGTAGCCTTGGGTCTTCCTTCCATACCCACGAGAAAGCACACCTGCCTCGTAATCATCCAAAAGAAGTCCCATGAGATACATCACCATAGGAGATTTCCCAGAGCCGCCCACAGACAAATTTCCCACTCCGATGATAGGCGTCTGAAACTTAGTAGACTTAAAAAGTCCCTTGTCATAAAGCCAATTTCTACAAGTGGTTATCAAGTCGTAGATTAGTGAAAAGGGATAAAAGTACCATCTCTTCATAGGGAGCAAAAATAAGGATTTTTTCTATCATTTATTAACTATCGCTAATTTTTCGTATTTTTGCGCCAAATTATTTTAAATATGGATAGAAGATTAATCCCATTCCTATGGGAAGAAATCTAGTTGCAAAAGTAAAATTACAAGACGCTAACGATGTCGTAATAAACAAAGAATACACCGTTATGGTTCCTAATGTTAAGTAATTCTAATAGTAGTATATAAAAAAGCAATCCAAATTTGGATTGCTTTTTTATTTTTAATAAGAATGATTCATCAGTTCTTTTTTCTCTTCATTATACAATCTGTACTCTAAATATTTATAAGAGTCTCTTGGTATAATGGTTACCCACTTATTGTATCTAAACAACCATTTCATTCTGATGCTTGTAAAAATTCCTTTGGTAAGGTAGGCTTCTACAAAAGGATGAACATGGAGATACAATTTGCTTTTCTCATGTATCAAGTGGTTTTTGATGGCTTCTTCCATCTGCTCTACTATCACTATCGGAGCACTTATTTCGCCTATTTCGTTAGGGTTTTCTTCTTTGGTATCTATTATTTTTTCTGGGCGAACCCTTTGTCTTGTTATTTGTATCAGACCAAATTTACTCGGAGGGAGGATTTTATGCCTTGCTTTATCTCTCTTCATCTCCTCTTTCAGATGGTCATAAAGTTCTTTACGATGGTCGGTATTGCTCATATCTATGAAATCCACCACTATTATCCCGCCCATATCTCGCAGTCTAAGCTGTCTGGCTATCTCTGTTGCTGCGATTTTATTTACATTTAGGGCATGGCTCTTATTAGCCTGATTTCCTAATGATATATTATTTCCCGAATTCACATCTATGACATGAAGAGCCTCTGTGTGCTCTATTACTAGATAAGCTCCTTTGGAACCTGGAATATTCACATGTTTCCCAAAAGACTGTTTCAGCTGTTTTTCTACATTATAATATTCCAAAAGAGGAATATGAGAGTCATAATACTGAACTATATTTTTACTTTCAGGAGCGATTACTTCTAGGTAATTTCGCATGTCATTTACCATTTGTTCATCATCACAAATGATACTTACAAAGTCTTGGTTAAAATTATCCCTCAAAATAGCAGAAGCCCTATCTTCCTCACTAAGGACTTTACAAGGTGTTTTATTTTTTTGGATATTTCTGAAACAGATATTCCATTTCTCTATCAGCTGGTTCATATCATTATGAAGCTCAGCCACTTTTTTATTTTCTGCTACGGTTCTGATAATCACCCCAAAACCTTCTGGCTTTATACTTTCTATCAAAGTTTTCAGCCTTGTTTTTTCTTGGCTATCCTTTATTTTTTTCGATACCGATATTTTTTGGTCAAAAGGAATTAAAACCAAATACCTCCCTGTCAAGGAGATTTGTGTAGATACCCTTGCCCCTTTTGTGGAAATAGGCTCTTTTGTGATTTGCAGCAGGACTTCATCACCCACAGATAAGACCTTGTCTATCATTCCATTCTTATCTATCTC
>CAUQOP010000228.1:0-2544 GCA_963519505.1 uncultured Flavobacteriaceae bacterium
GTTTTGGACAGGATAACAATTTATTAGACCGACTTTCTGTATTAGAAAACAATGGAAAATTATGGTATAACATAGATGGCTATAGCATCACAAGTGAAGAATTTAGCTATCCTTTTAATGAAGAAGGATTAAAAAAAGTTTTCAGCAAACATAAAATCTCAAACAAAGACATTAAAACCAAAAATAGCAATATCCACACGGATAATTTTTTCGTGACTAAAAACAGCAAAATCATCGGTGATATTCAGCAAGTTAATAATTACTATTTTGTAAAAAATAAGAATAATAACATTTCTGTTATCTGGTTTATAAAGGCTAGAAATACCGATAAAAACATGGAAGAAGAATTGGTAAATATGATTTTGGAAAATAAAATCCCAAAAGAAAACTATTCACTAATAACGCCCTATGTTATCAATTTTGCAGGAAGAGAAATTAAATTAGGTGCAAATTGTTATTGGACAGCCCTAAATACAGTTCAATGCCCATATAATGGCGCAATGAATTGGTCTATTCACAAAGATATTCAAGATGCCCAAAATGCCATTGACAATCAGCTAATGATAACTAAACAAAGAAAAGGCAGCGAGGTCGTAGCCGAAAAAATGGTAGATATTATTTTTGAAGGAACTCCTACAAAGGCTAAACAAGTAACTTTAAAACTAAAAGGCATCACAGCTGCATTAGCAGGAATGTCTGGAGGCAAAAGTCTAACCATATATTATGTTGCTGAAAAAGTGCGAGACAGAAATGTAAGCTGTGTAATGAGTTTTTGGAATGATGATAATATCAACCCTAAAACCAAACTTCCTCCTCTATTAGAAGAAATCATGGAACTAAAATAACAAAAAAAGCAAAGTCCTTTTGACTTTGCTTTTTCTATTCTGTTTTATCTTTAAAAAAGGTTTTATTTCTTTTTAAACTGAATATTCATGATAACTATCGCTATCAGAATAAGGGCAATCCCTACCCATTGGCTGAAAATCACGGTCTCGCCTAAGATGAAAAAAGCCATCATCACCGAAACAGGAAGCTCCACAGAACTGATGATACTCCCCAGCCCCAGCCCTGTATAAGGAAAACCTGCATTCATAAGCAGCGGCGGAATAATCGTCCCAAAAACAGCAATGACAATTCCCCATTTGGTGAAAATCCCAAAATTAAAATCTTGAATAACATTATTTTCATTTATTCCAGAAAAAAGCTCTTTTGCCCATTGGAAATTATTTGGCCCAAACTGAGTGACAAAGCCAAAAACAGCCACTATGACCGCCCCACCAAAAAGCATGTAGAGGCTTCTTTTATGTGGCATGATGTGAGGAGCGATACGATTGGCAGTAAACATCGTAGTAGTAAAAGATGAAGCCGCAAGTACCCCCCAAACAATCCCTCGCCAGTCTATATTTAGGTCTGAGTGAAGCAAGTTGGTCGCCAAGATAGTCCCTGTAAGCACCACCGCCACAGAAATGATTTTCTGCATGGATGGAACTACTTTATCCAAAAAATACTCCAAAATCACGCCCATCCACACCGTCTGCATCAGCAGGACTATGGCAATGGAAACATTGATATACCGCACCGCGAGATAATAGAAAACGCTGGTCATCCCCAGAGAAGTCCCTGCCAGCATAAGTTTGAAAATATCTGATTTGGAAGGGTTTTCGGTGGCTTCTTTATTTTTAAATTTGTAATAAAGACCGATGAGAAACATTCCCAAAATCCCAAAAACAAACTGCGAAGCAGTCACCTCCGCTGTGGTATAATTTTCTGAATAAGCGAGTTTCACGAAAGTTGCCAGCATTCCGTAGCTGGTCGCTCCGAGTCCCACCAAGATAACTACCTTTAATTTTTTGTTTTGTGACATTTTTTCTGTTTTTTTCAAAAAATGTCCGTAAAGATAGGCTTTTTATTTTAAACCGAAATAAAAACAAAAGCCACTCAATAAGAGCGGCAAGGGAAATTTATTTCTCGTCCTCATCAAGAGAGACTTTTCTTTTGGTTTCTAAATCAGGGCAGACCTGTGTAATTTGGCTTATCCATACCTTAGGAAACTTTTTTTGGGGTTTATACTCATTCCCTTCATTATCCAAAATATATTCTTCTCCATCTCGTTTAGCTGCATGATATACTCGGTTTCCACAGTCAGCATGATTATTATACAACAAATCATATATTGCAGGATACAGCACGCCTTCAGTTGTGGCATAGCCATATTTATTGTTTAGTTTAAGTGAAAAATAACCATCATAAGATTCTATATCATCATATTTTACAGGAATAATTTCTTTACCTCTGTCATTTACCAAACCTATTTTGCCATTATTCATTACCTTAAAGAAGGTTCCCAATAAGCCTCCTCTGCCATACAAAGGGAGAATATCTACTATTTTATCATATCTGGGAGAGATAATCTGCTTTCCATTGATATCCAAAAGCTCTTCCTTTCCTTTATAACCAGCTATGATATAATTATTTTCAAAATCATATGCATAATCATAAATCGGTTCTACTATTGTTTCGTCTGCTCTTGAAATCCCAAACTTC
>CAUQOP010000229.1:0-2537 GCA_963519505.1 uncultured Flavobacteriaceae bacterium
ATTATGATATTCCGAAATCTTTGGAAAGCTACTATCAGGAAACAGGAAGAGCAGGAAGAGACGGCGGTGAGGGCTATTGTTTGGCTTTTTATGACCCGAAAGATATAGACAAATTAGAGAAGTTTCTGGCTCAAAAACCTGTTTCGGAGAGAGAAATTGGTCTTCAGCTTTTGAATGAAGTAGTGGGCTATGCAGAAACTTCTATGAATAGAAGACAATATTTATTGTATTATTTTGGGGAGCAGTTTGACCCTATAAATGGCGCTGGAGCCAAAATGTGCGATAATTCTGTAAATCCTCCGACTTTGAAAGATGTTTCCAAAGAACTGAAAGTGGTTTTGGAACTGATAAAAGAACTGGAAGAGAAATTTAAGATAAATGATTTGATTTCAGTGCTTTTAGGGCGAGAAACTCCAGTTACGAAGTCTTATAAATTAGAAAATTCTTCTTTCTTTGGTAAAGGAAAAGAGCAGACAGATAATTTCTGGAAATCCATCATCAGACAGGCTTTGGTGCAGAATTACATCAATAAGGATATTGAGACCTATGGTGTTTTAAAATTGTCTCAAAAAGGGCTTGATTTCTTGGCTGGAAAAGAGAAAAATCCGTTTATGATAGCCGAAGACAGAAAGTATGACCTTAGCCAAGCCGCTTCCGAGCAGGTTCAGGTGCAGAGTGGTGGAGGTTTGGATGAAAATCTGTATAACCAGCTGAAAGAGTTAAGAAAATCTGTTGCTAAAAAGCACGGAATTCCGCCTTATACGGTGTTTATGGACCCTAGTTTGGAGGATATGACAGTGCAGTATCCTATTACTATAGAGGAAATTACAAAAATCTATGGAGTAGGCGAAGGGAAAGCTAAGAAATACGGAAAGGAATTTGCGGAGTTTATTGCTAAGTATGTGGAAGAGAACAATATAGAGCGTATGCAGGATATGGTTCTGAAACAGCTTGTCAATAAGTCTAACCACAAAGTTTTCATCATCCAAAATACCGATAAAAAGATGGATTTGGAGGATATCGCTCAAGCTAAAAACTTGACGATGGATGAGCTTCTTTCTGAAATGGAAAGTATTGTCTATCAAGGAACTAAACTGAATATAGACTATTATATCGAGGAAAATATAGATGAAGATCTGGTGGAGGAGTTTATGGATTTCATGAAAGAGTCAGAAAGTGACAGTATGAAGGTGCTTTGCGCTGAGTTTTCGGATGATTTGACTGATGAAGAAATTCGAATGCTTAGAATAAAATTCATCAGTGATGTAGCAAATTAAATTAGAAATTTTTAAAAATTTATAAATGGATTCAAAAATATTAGAAGAAAAAATGGAGCTGCTAAGGTGGGTTATCAACCTTAATGATGAGCAGGTGATAAAGAATCTTATCAATTTCAAGAATGAGATTTTCGGAGTTCCTTTTGCTGAGCCTACGGTGTGTTCTACTGTGGTAAAGTCAGGAAGTAGAGGCTTTGGGGAGATTGTTCTGAGTGAAGATTATTTAAAATTCGAGGGAGCAAGTGAAGGATTTTTAGCAGAATTCGATGAAGCATTTTCTTTGGAAGATGCTAAGAAGCAGTCAATTAAAAAAATACAAGGATGGTGGAGAGATTAGAAATAGTATACAGCAGAAAGTTTGTTCATAGTTTGGACAGCCAGTTGAATATTTTGTTCAGAGAAGGTATTCTCAATAGAATAGACAGAGCCGAAGAAATGGTAGGCGAGGTCTATGAATTTATAGAAAATAATCTGGATAAAGCCGTAGATACGCCAGAAAAAGTGCATGTAGCAGAGAAAAAATACCTAAGATACATGATAGATGATAAAATAACTTGGTTCTTTTTCTTTAAGCAAGAAGCAGGGAAAGTTATTATGAATCATGTACTTAACAACCAATCGCCAGATTTCTCGGCGTTGTAGATTATGAGTCAAAAAATTTCGGTAATGTTCATTCTGCCCAACCTGAAAATGGGCGGGGCAGAGCGGATAATTACTACGATATGTAATCATCTACCGAGAGAAAAATTCCAGCCGAGTCTTCTTTTATTCGAAAAGGTGGGTGAGTATCTGGATTTCTTGAAGGAAGATGTGGAAATTATAGAAGCGAATACCAAAAGTATTCGTTCTTCTTTGTTGCCTATTTTAAAAACGATAAGACAGCGAAAGCCAGACATTGTTTTCTGTGGCTGGGGCGAGATTTCGGCGTTCGTTTCTCCATTTATTCCGTTTTTTGGTAAAACCAAATTCATTTCGCGCGAGACCAATGTGGTTTCAAAGCATGTTACACGAAAAGAAATCCGATTTTTTTACCGATTTTATAATAATTTTCATCAAATCATTACCCAAAGTGATGATATGACGAATGACTTGATTGAGAATTTCAAGATTAAAAAAGAGAAAATATTTAAAATCAATAATCCTGTTGATTTTGATTTTATCAATGAAAAACTGTTGGTTTCGGAAAAGCCAGAAGGGTTTGATACTGAGTTTAAAAATGTGCTGGCAATAGGAAATCTTTCCTCGCGAAAAGGTTTTGAC
>CAUQOP010000230.1:0-2530 GCA_963519505.1 uncultured Flavobacteriaceae bacterium
TGTTCTAAGGTCTATTTTCGTAAAGTCATCAAATGAAATTTGTTCTTTCATAGGGTTTGCGTTAGGATTGGTTTTTTGATTGTTTATTTTTGTGTTTTCCAGCTTTTTGATTTGTGCCTCTATCACATCATCCTCTATTTTAGAGAAAAGCAGCGGCATTTCATTGATTTGATGCCCTGTTGGGATAGGCGGCGTGTTTAGGACTTCGTACCAGTTTTTGTCTCCGAGATTTAGTCCAGATTTCATTTTTTGGGAAGTAAAAGGCAGGAACGGCTCACAAAAATACGCCAAAGCTCCAGCCACCTGTAATGCGCAGAACATCTGTGTTTTCACACGCTCAGGATTGTCCTTTATCACTTTCCAAGGTTCTTCATCTGCAAGGTATTTATTTCCTAATCTTGCCAAATTCATCATCTCGGTAAGGGCATCACGGAAACGGAATTCATCTAGGTTTTTTCCGATTTTTTCTGGAATTTGCTGCATTTCGTGGTAAAGGTCTTTATCCACTTGCTCAAATTCATTAGGCTGAGGAATGATTCCGTTGTAATATTTTTGGGTAAGAACCGTCACACGATTGATGAAATTCCCAAAAATCCCTACCAATTCCGAATTGTTTTTGGTCTGAAAATCTTTCCAAGTAAAATTATTATCCTTTGTCTCTGGCGCCGAAGAAAGCAGTGCGTAGCGCAATGCATCCTGCTGGTCAGGGAAATCCTCTACATATTCGTGAGCCCAAACAGCCCAGTTTCTCGAAGTAGAAATTTTATCATTTTCAAGGTTAAGGAATTCAAATGCAGGGACATTTTTCGGCATGATGTAGTCTCCGTGAGCCTTCATCATTGATGGGAAAATGATGCAGTGGAAGACAATATTGTCCTTCCCAATGAAGTGAATAAGGTCTGTTTCTTGATTTTGCCAAAAATCTTTCCAGTTTTTGCCGTTTTTCTCTGCCCATTCCTGTGTGAAAGAAATATAACCGATAGGTGCATCAAACCAAACATAAAGCACCTTGCCTTCCGCATTTGGAAGCGGGACAGGAACGCCCCAGTTCAGGTCACGAGTCATGGCTCTTGGTTTTAGTCCGTCATTGAGCCAAGATTTTACTTGTCCATATACATTAGGTTTCCAGTCGTCCTGATGTCCCTTGATAATCCATTCGTTCAGAAAGTTTTCATACTCGTTTAGAGGAAGATACCAGTTTTTGGTTTCCTTTAAAATAGGCGTGTTACCGCTGAGCATGGATTTTGGGTTGATAAGTTCTGTAGGCGAAAGGGTAGAACCGCATTTTTCGCACTGGTCGCCGTAGGCGTTTTCGTTGCTGCATTTTGGGCATGTACCTACGATATATCTGTCAGCAAGGAATTCTCCAGCCTGTTCATCAAAAAATTGTTCAGAAATTTCTTCCTCGAATTTACCTTTGTTATAAAGGTTTAGAAAGAATTCTTGGCTTACTTCATAGTGTTTTTTGGAGGTCGTTCTGGAATATTCATCAAAGGAAATCCCTAAATCAGCAAAAGATTTTTTGATAATTTCATGATATTTGTCCACCACATCCTGCGGAGTGATGCCTTCTTTTTTTGCCCTGATGGTGATGGGAATTCCGTGTTCATCAGAACCACAGATAAAGGCAACTTCCTGTCCCGTATTTCTCTGAAATCTTGCATAAACATCGGCAGGGATATATACACCCGCTAAATGCCCAATATGCACAGGTCCATTGGCATAAGGCAGGGCAGCGGTAATCATTTTTCTCTTTGACATATAATTCCTTATTTTTTGCAAATATAAGGATTATTGACCTATTTTTTGGTAGTTTTTATTTATGAGAAATAACAGTTTTTATACATAAAAGATGAAAAATAAAGGATTTTGAGTTATTCAAAATGTAAAATAGTGCGGCTAAGCCTTGATTATTTTTGAAAAAAAATTACCTTTGTACCCGTAAAAATCAAATAATTATATGAAAAGAGCAATTGTGTATTTGGGAATGATTTTGATGAGTCAAAATCTATTTTCTCAGGAAGGAGAAGAAAAGGAGGAACAACTACAAGTGGAAGAGCCTAAACAAGAGGTTTCTAATAAATTATCAAACTTCACTATTTCTGGATATACGGAGGTTTTCTACTCGTATGATTTTAATCAGAGAGCAGACCATATCAGACAGCCGTTTTTTTATACATTTAACCGACACAACGAGGTGAATGTAAACATCGCAAGGCTGAAAGCAGAATATGCAACCGACAATATGCGTGCTAATATAGCCCTGATGGCGGGAACTTACCCAGAAGATAACTTGTCAGCAGAACAAGGAATGCTGAAACTGGTTCAGGAAGCGAACATCGGGTTTAGAATTTCTAAAACTAAAAATCTCTGGATAGATGCTGGGGTGATGCCGTCTTACATCGGTTCAGAAGGGGAAATCAGCAAAGATAATCTTGCTTTGACAAGAACTATCGCTGTGGCGCAAGAGCCTTTTTTCATGACAGGGGCGCAGATTACCTATATTACAGATAATAATAAATGGACTTTC
>CAUQOP010000231.1:0-2513 GCA_963519505.1 uncultured Flavobacteriaceae bacterium
AGAGGGCGAGTGGTGCTGAGAGGAAAGGTGAAATTTGAGGAAATAGGAAACCGAAATGCTATCGTAGTAACAGAAGTGCCTTATCAAGTGAATAAGGCGGATATGATAGAGCGAACGGCAGAACTAGTAAAAGAGGATAAAATACCAGGGATTTATGAAATCCGTGATGAATCTGACAGAGAGGGGCTTCGTGTGGTTTATGAATTGAAAAACGATGCAATTCCAAATGTGGTGCTTAACCTATTATATAAGTATACAGCTCTGCAGACTTCATTTAGTATCAATAATATTGCGTTGGTTGGTGGAAGACCGCAACAGCTTAATTTAAAGGATATTATCTACAATTTCGTAGAGCATAGACATGATGTAGTAACACGAAGAACAGAATACGAGCTGAAAAAAGCAAAAGAAAGAGCTCATATTTTGGAGGGGTATATGAGGGTGATTGCTACTCAGGATACGCTGGATAAAGCGATAGCGATTATTAGACACAGTGCTAATCCACAGGCCGCGAAAGAAGGCTTGATAGCAGAATTTGAACTTTCTGAAATTCAAGCTCAGGCTATTCTTGATTTAAGACTTGCTCGTCTTACAGGAATGGAATTGGATAAAATTCGTGATGAATATGAGGAAATCATGAAAATTATCGCTGATTTAGAAGATATCCTATCTAACGAGGGCAGAAGATTTGAGATTATAAAGAATGAACTTCTTGAAATCAAAGAAAAATACGGAGATGAAAGAAAATCAGAAATAGATTATTCTGGCGGTGAAATGTCCATAGAAGACATTATTCCAAACGAGCAGGTGGTGCTTACGATTTCTCACGCAGGATACATTAAGAGAACTCTGCTTTCTGAATACAAAGTGCAGTCTAGGGGAGGTGTAGGTAATAAAGCCGCAACAACCCGTGATGAAGACTTCTTGGAATACATCGTATCTGCTACTAACCACCAGTATATGATGTTCTTCACAGAGAAAGGAAAATGCTATTGGCTCCGCGTATTTGAAATTCCAGAAGGCTCTAAAACAGCCAAAGGAAGGGCTGTTCAGAACCTTATCAACATTGAGCCAGATGATAAAATCAAAGCGTACATCAGAACCAATGACCTGAAAGATGTAGACTATGTAAACAGCATGTATGTGGTGATGGTTACCAAAAATGGTGTTATCAAGAAAACTTCATTGGAAGCGTATTCTAGACCGAGAGTAAATGGGGTAAATGCCATAGAAATTCGTGAAGATGACCAGCTTTTAGAAGCAAGACTGACTACAGGTGAATCCGAAATCATGATCGCTACTAAAAATGGTAAATGTATCCGTTTCCCAGAGGAAAAAGTAAGAGCCGTGGGAAGAACTTCTATCGGAGTGAGAGGTATCACATTGGAGGATAATGATGAAGTAATCGGTATGATTATCGCTAATGATTTGGAGAAAGAATCTGTTTTGGTTGTTTCTGAAAAAGGCTACGGAAAGAGAACCGCGGTGGAGGATTACAGAGTTACCAACAGAGGAGGAAAAGGAGTTATCACCCTGAATATCACCGAAAAAACAGGAAAACTCATCGCGATACAAACTGTAACGGATGAAGATGGTCTGATGATTATCAATAAATCTGGTGTGGCTATCCGTATGGCTGTGGAAGAACTCCGCGTGATGGGAAGAAATACCCAAGGGGTGAAACTTATCAACCTAAAAGGAAGTGATGAAATCGCGGCGGTGGCAAAAGTAGAAATGGATAAAGATGTGGAAGATGCCGAAGAGCAAATCGAAGAAGGTGAAAACACGGGTAACACAGAGAATGTTTCAGAATAGAATTAAATAAAAATTATCATTAACATGAAAAAAATAGTTTTAAGTTTAGCATTAGTGAGTGCGTCATTCGCTTTTGCACAGAAAAAAGAAATCCAAAACGCTTCTAAAGCAATAGAAAAAAACGATATAGCAGCAGCTAAAGCAGAGATATCAAAGGCTGAAGGTTTATTGAACGACCAGCTGTATCTGCTCGAACCATCAGTTTTGGAGGAATACTATTACGCGAAAGGAGTTTTATTGATAAAAGAAGGAAAAACGAGAGAAGGAGCTGCTCTTTTAGGGAAAATCAGCGATTTAAAAACGATTTATACAGGTAAAAACAGCGATAAAAAGAAAGTATTCTTTTCAGGAAAAGAAGCTGCTGAAAAAAGTGGAATACAAGGATTGAAAGTTGAAAATTACACTCCAAAAACTACTGAAAAAGTAAATAGTTTTGTAAATCCGCTTTTGAAATCCGCAAGTGATGAAGCTTACAAAGCTTATCAAGCTAAAAACTACAATAAGGCAGCTGAAAAATACGAAGAAGTATACAACCTACTAAAAGCTGTAGGAAACGAGGATAAAACTTATCTTTACTACGCAGGGATAAACTATCAAGCGGCTGGAAAAAATAATGAAGCGATAGAGATTTATAACAGTCTGATTAACAGTGGATATACAGGAGTTACTACTCAGTATTTGGCGACAGATGTGAAAAC
>CAUQOP010000232.1:0-2507 GCA_963519505.1 uncultured Flavobacteriaceae bacterium
TGGGTAGTGCATTTGAAAAAAATAGGAAAATACGAGCCACCTAAGCCAGACTCCCTTGCAATGAAAAAAATACAAGATAGTCTGCGACTACTGAATGAGAAAAATAAAACAATAGATAATAAAAATAAACAAACTCAAAAAACACCATAATAGATATGAGATGGGCTAATGGATTAGACAAAATAGGGCTGTTGCTCTACATCCTTATCGTTTTGTTTGGTATTGCTAATGTGTATAGTGTAAGCACGGATAGCGGTATAAAACAGGCGGTATGGTTTGGTATCTCATTGTTTGTCATGATGATGATTTTGTTTGTCCGTGGAAGTGTTTTTGAGAGTTTGGCGCCGTTTTTTTATATCGTTGCGGTTGTTTTACTCGTTGGGCTTTTTCCTTTTGGGAAAGAAATCAACGGACAGAGGAACTGGTATGTGTTTGGGCCGATAAGTTTACAGCCAGTGGAATTTGTTAAAATAGCCATTGCCCTTATGATGTCTTCTTATGTAGGAAACCCTGATTTCAGCATGAAAAATGGAAGGTCGCTATTCACAGCCTTTGCTATCATCGGTATTCCTGGGCTTTTAGTCTTATTACAGCCAGATGTCGGTTCGTTGATGGTTTTCATGGCGTTTGTCATTGCTCTGTATCGTGAGGGGCTGAGTGGATGGCTCTTTACTGCTGGTTTTTTGGTGGTAGGAGTATTTTTAGTGTCATTGGTTTTTGAACCCTTGTATGTCGTAAGTGTAATCATACTTTTGATATTGTTAGGAGCTTATTTTAGTGGAATTAAGTTCAGTTTTAGTACGATTTTTACGCTTGTGGTAAGCGTCGGGATACTTGCAGGAATAAGTTTTGGTGCGCCTAAAGTCATGGAAAAACTCCCGAAACACCAGAGAGAAAGAATAGAGGTTTTATTCAAAGGGGAAAAAGCATTTCGTGATACAGCGGGATACAATTTGCTTTACTCTAAAACAGCGATAGGTTCTGGTGGACTTCTTGGGAAGGGATATAAGGAAGGCTCTGTTACTCAGGGGCATTTCGTGCCAGAGCAGCGTACGGATTATATTTTCTGTACCGTTGGCGAGGAGTGGGGCTTTGTGGGGAGTTCTGTTTTGGTTCTTCTTTATGCGGTGTATATAGGGCGGATTTATTTCTTGGCCGAACGCCAAAAGCCTGTGTTCAATAGAGTTTTCGGATATTGTTTTGCATCGATTTTGATGATGCACTTTGCTATAAATGTGGGGATGGTTATGGGGCTGTTCCCTACGGTGGGGATTCCGCTGCCTTATTTCAGTTATGGGGGAAGTTCCCTTTTGGCGTTTTCTATAATGACTGCTATGTTTTTTAGGCTAAACTATGAGGATAGAAATAGTTTGATTTAAAAAAACAAGAATATTTTCTAAAATTTTTATGAAGGGTATTTTTTTAGGGGGTGTTAATGAGAAAAATAATATTTTTATTAACTTTGCCCTATAAAAACATATACTTATGTCAATATTAAGGTTTAGTGCATTAGAAAAATTACCTTTTATCAATTATAGAAAAGATAATTTCGTGGAAACTCCACCCAAATTATCAGAATTATTCTGTGAAAATGTATTTTCCGAAGAGAAAATGTGTGAGTTTTTGACCAAAGAAGCCTTCACAGCCGTGATGGATGCCATAAAAAATGGAACTAAAATCCAAAGGTCAGTAGCAGACCAAGTGGCTCTCGGTATGAAAAACTGGGCAATGACCAAGGGTGTTACTCACTACACGCATTGGTTCCAGCCGCTGACAGGAACTACTGCAGAAAAACACGATACTTTTTTCACGCCGATAGGTGAGGGCAAAGCTATGGAGCGTTTTAATGGAGCGAACCTTATTCAGCAGGAGCCAGACGCTTCATCTTTTCCTAATGGAGGAATTAGAAACACCTTTGAGGCGAGAGGCTATACCGCTTGGGATCCTACTTCTCCAGCGTTTATTATGGGGACTACCCTTTGTATTCCTTCTATTTTTATTTCTTATACAGGTGAAACATTGGATTACAAAGCTCCGCTTCTGAGAGCATTACACGCTGTGGATGAGGCAGCTACGGAGGTTTGTCAGTATTTTGATAAAAATGTAACCAAAGTTACGGCTACACTTGGCTGGGAACAGGAATATTTCCTTGTAGATTCGGCGCTTTTTAAGACCAGACCAGACCTTTTGATGACGGGAAAAACCCTTTTGGGACACTCACCAGCGAAGGGACAGCAGCTGGAAGACCATTATTTTGGTTCTATTCCTACCCGTGTGATGAATTTCATGAAGGAATTAGAAATAGAATGCGTGAAACTGGGTATTCCTGTATCTACAAGACATAATGAAAATGCGCCCAATCAATACGAGCTTGCGCCAATGTTTGAGGAGGCGAATGTGGCAGTTGACCACAATTCTCTGTTGATGGATCTGATGGCGAGAATAGCGCACAAGCATCATTTTCATATACTTTTCCATGAAAAGCCATTTGCGGGAGTCAATGGAAG
>CAUQOP010000233.1:0-2501 GCA_963519505.1 uncultured Flavobacteriaceae bacterium
TTTCCCTTGACCGAAAAGTCTTACTCTTGAAGAAAATCCGAAGCCTAATTTGTTATTCACTGTAAACTGGAAAGACGGCCCTAAAACTTCACCTACAATTCCCAAGTTTATCAAAGCTCCATTTCCTCCATTGTGAGAAGCTCCATTTCCTAGCTCATCTAGTGTGAAACCACCGAAAGAGTTCAAATTTTTAAACTTGTAATAGTCGTTATTAACCAGCCCATTCACAGACACAAGATTAACAGCTACTTTTACTTTCTCATCAGTAAGTTTAGCCGGGTTGTATTGTGACCCATAAACTCCCGAATAGTTACTGTTGCTCAGTCCCAGATACTTCTGAGCCGATAGATTACTGGCTGCTACTCCTCCAAGGAATAGTCCCGCGATAAGAATTTTTCTCTTCATTTTTTATAGTTTTAATCTGAATATATTTTATTTTTCTATTAAACTTTCACGATGAAAATTGATTCCTTCCCATCCCGTTTTCATGAAATTTCTAATGTTCTGATGATTAGTCCCTTGCAAATCTCCTAAAACATCTTTTCTGTAAAAATCACCAAACAGAAATAATGTATTTTTCTCATTTAAACCTAATTTTTTCGCAAAAGAAAAAATTTTGCAAGAGCCATTATTTTGGTTCTCTTCGTTGAGAACTTCTCCATTCTGAAAAGCCGTAGGGACAAAGTCATAATGCTCATCAATATAAGCAATCACTTCATCGAATGATATTTCCTCAGGATTTTGTTTTATTTTATCTAAAAGATTCATTTTTAGTTATTTATTTCGAAAATAATAATCCCACACTGTTTTTGATATATCAGCAATTATTTTTTCGTTAGTTGATGTATTTTCTTTGGAATTTATCACAAAAACAGATATTGTGTAGTATTCGTCATCAGGTAAAATGATGATTCCCACATCATTGGTGGCAGCCTGAATTCCAGATACAATACCAGAAGTCCCTGTTTTATGGGCAACGATAACATCTGGAGGAAGCAGGGATATGAGCCTGTCTGCTCCAGTAGAAGTCTCATACATGATTCTGAATAAAAAATCTCTGGAAGACTCGGAAATTATCTCACCATTATAAAATTTTTGCAGAAGCCTGCTGGAGGCGTTTGCGGTTGTATAGTTGGAGTAGATGGATTTCCCATTCTTATTCATTTCTTCTTCATTGTATTTTATTGCAAAATCTTTGATACCCTTGCTCTCAATGAATTTCTGGACAGTATCAACTCCTCCAATCAGCCTCAGCAGAATGTCGCAACCATTGTTATCGCTCTGAGAAACGGTGTATTCTATGATTTCTCTCAAAGGGATATTCACATTGCCATTCGGATATTTATCACGAATGGGGCTCCAAGTATTCTCCAAAAGTTCAGATTTCTTGACAAAAATATTTTGTTCCAAATCCAAAATACCTCTGTCCACCAAATCCAAAACTGCCAATGCAATGTGAAATTTGAACACACTAAGCATCGGAACTTTTTTGTTTCCGTTAATATTTACTTCTGTTTTCCCTTTTGAGTTCATCACAGATACTGCCACAAGGGCATTTTTGCTTTGTATAATCTTTGTGATGTCTCTTTTTAAATTTTGTTGAGAAAAACAAAAAATAAAAATCCCCAAAAGACAAAAAGAAAAATATTTTTTCATTTGTTTAGTTTTCAGGTTTGTAGGAATCCTTTAAAGTTACTGTTCTATTGAAAACCAATTTGCTGTCCGTGCTGTCTTGGTCTTTTGTAAAGTAACCGATTCTCTGGAACTGCAGCGGTTCGCCCACTTTTACTTCTTTCAGTTCTGGTTCTGCATAGGCAGTCACCACTTTCAGAGATTCAGGGTTTACAAACTCTAGGAAGTCAGTTTCCTTTTCTGCATCTGGCTGTTCGGTAGTGAAAAGTCTGTCATAAACTCTCGCTTCCACAGGCAGGGCATGGTTTGCAGAAACCCAGTGCAGCGTTCCTTTTACTTTTCTTAGACTTTCTTCCGTTCCGCTTCCAGATTTAGATTTTTCATCATAAGTAGCGTAGATGGTCGTAATCTCGCCGTTTTCATCTTTTTCTACTCTTTCAGCTTTGATGATGTAGGCAGATTTTAGTCTTACCTCACCACCGAGTTTCAGACGGAAAAAATTCTTGTCTGCTTCCTCTTTGAAGTCTTCTCTCTCTATGTATAGCTCTCGTGAGAAAGGAACTTTTCTCATTCCAGCGTTTTCATCTTCTGGGTTGTTTTCTGTTTCCAGCCATTCTTCTTTGCCTTCTGGGTAGTTTTCTATAATCAGTTTTACGGGATTCATCACCACCATCATTCTCTTGGCAGTTTTGTTTAAATCTTCTCTTACGCAGAATTCCAGCAGCTGAATGTCTATTAAGTTTTCTCTTTTCGCTACACCTACTTTTTCAATGAAATTTCGGATAGCAGCAGGTGTATAGCCTTTTCTTTTAAGCCCAGAAACGGTAGGCATTCTTGGGTCGTCCCAGCCTGTAACCACACCTTCGGCA